>NZ_JBSRRO010000009.1:0-60520 GCF_055140965.1 Malaciobacter sp. | reverse complement strand
GATGACATTGAAAACACAAAACTTCAAGATGATATAAACAAAGAACTTGAAGCTCTTGCTTCTAATTTTGTTATTTATTCTCAATCTACTTACTAATAAGGATTAGTTATGGAAATTAAAGGCGAAGACTTTTTAAAAAAAGTACAAAAGAAACAAGAAACAGAAGAGTTAGAACAAAGACTTTCACAGCTTAAAGGTGATGAGGAAACTGTTCAACCAAATCAACAATACTACTCAAAACCTAATATGCAAGATGATGATGCTGTTAAAGTAGATATTGATGATCAAGAGCTAGGAGATATTATGCTAAATGGTGCTTCTAATAATTCAGGTCAATCAAATGAAACAAATAAAAGAAAATATTTGATTTTAGGGCTTGTTTTAATAATTCTTTTTTTATTAACAATAGTTATTATTCGTCTTTTAAATAGTCCAAGTGATGATGATTCATTTTCTAATTCACAAGAGCAAACAAAAGAAGAACAAAGTTTAGAAAATGATAGTATTGAACAACAATATCAAAAAATCATTGATGAAAAACTAAAAAATATCAAAGAACAGACAAACCAAACACAAGAAGTAGATACACAAGATAGTGAGCTAAATATTGATTCTATTGAACAAAAAGAGAAAAAAGTAGAAGAAGAAACAGCAAAACCTGATGTTTTTGGAATTAAAGAGAAAAAAGAAGTAGTAAAACAAGTAACAAAACCTGTTGTAAAAAAACAAGAAGCAAAAAAACAAGAAACTACTAAAACAGTTAAAAAACAAATAAGTACTTCTAAACCAAAAGGAACTTTTGTTCAAGTTGGTGCTTTTTCTAAACAACCAGCTAAAAAATATCTTGAAAAGATAGAAAAAAATGGTTTTAATTACACTATTTATAAAGTAACTGTAAATGGTAAAGTTTATAATAAAGTATTAGTAGGACCATATAAAAATAGAGCTAATGCAGAAGAGAATATGTCAATAATAAAAAGAAAGCTAAATATATCAAGTGCTTTTATTCTTAGATTTTAAGGGCATTTGATAATGACATTTTATTCAAAAGAGCTTTTTTTAGACCAGTTTACTCCTGTTTCAATTTATGAAAAAGTAAAAGAGCTTTATAAAGATGAAATTACTTTTTTATTTGAAAGTACTATTAATTCAAGTGATGGGAACTACTCTTTTATTATAATAGGAGATAGAGAAAGGGTTTGGTACAAAGATAATAGATGTTTTCATAAAGATGAAGATGGAAATATAAATGAAGTTGAATCAAATCCTTTAAAGTTTCTTCAAAAATATTATAAAAAGTTTGATAAAAAACTTTTCAAAGATAAAGCAAGAGAGTTAGGAATTGGACTAATTGATGGCTTTATTGGTAATATAGGTTATGATATAGGTAAAGAGTTTGAACCAAAACTAAAAAAATCAATGAATAATTTAACAGATCAATTAGATATACCTGATGTTGATTTAATAAGACCAAAAATGATTTTAGGCTTTTATCATAAAACTTCAAAACTTGTAATGGTTACTTCTGTTAAAGAGTATGAAAGACAGCTAGATGTTATAGAAAAACAGTTACATACTCCTTATACTTTTACACCTTTAAAAAAAGCTACACTTTTAGATGAGGGGAAATTCAACTATACAAAAGAGCAGTTTTTTAAAATGGTTGATAAATCAAAAGAGATGATAAGAAGTGGAGATGTTTTTCAAATTCTTATGTCAAATAGATTTATTCAAAAAGCAAAGGTTGATCATTTAAGTTTTTATAGAGCCTTAAGAAGCAAAAATCCTAGTCCATATTTGTTTTTTTTGGAGTATGAAGATTTTTGTATTGCTGGTAGTTCTCCTGAGGTTATGATAAAACTTGTAGATAATCACCTACTTTTAAGACCAATTGCAGGTACAAGAAAAAGAGGTAAAACATTAGCTAGAGATTTAGAGCTTGAAAAAGAGTTACTTGATGATCCAAAAGAGAAAGCAGAACATCTTATGCTTGTAGATTTAGGTAGAAATGATGTAGGAAGAGTTGCTAAAGCTGGAACTGTTAAGGTTACTGATTTAATGAGAATAGAAAAATATTCACATGTAATGCATATTGTTTCAGATGTTGAAGCAGTCGTTGATGAGCAGTATGATATGTTTGATTTATTTGCTGCAACATTTACAGCTGGGACTATGACAGGTGCTCCAAAAATTAGAGCCATGGAACTAATCGCACAATTTGAGGGTATTAAAAGAAGTTTTTATAGTGGAAGTATTGCATATTTTGGTTTTGATGGAAATATGGATAGTGCAATAACTATTAGAACAACACTTCTTACAAAAGATAAAGTTATATTCCAAGCAGGTGCTGGAGTTGTTGCTGATTCTGTAAATGAGCTTGAATATCTTGAAGTACATAATAAACTTGCTGCAAATATAGCAACATTGAAAGAGTTATCTTAAAAGATACTCTTTTTTCTACTTTATTCTTATAAAATTAAATATTAGATAACATAATTAAAAACTAACAAAAGGATACATAGTGTTACTTGGAGTAAATATTGACCACATTGCTGTTTTAAGAGAAGCAAGAAAGATAAATGATCCAAATCCTCTTGATGCTTTAGGTATTTGTAAATTAGCAAATGCAGATCAAATAACTATTCATTTAAGAGAAGATAGAAGACATATACATGATGATGACGCAAAAAAAATTATAGAAAACTCAAGCCTACCTGTAAATTTAGAGTGTTCAATAAATGATGAAATTATTGATATTGTATGTAAATTAAAACCACAAAGAGCAACTTTAGTTCCTGAAAATAGAGCAGAAGTTACAACAGAGGGTGGTCTTGATGTAAAATCAAATTTTGAGAAAATAAAAAAAGCTATTAAAAAACTTCATGATAATGAGATTGAAGTATCACTATTTATAGATCCAAAAAAAGAGACAATAAAACTAAGTAGTGAATTAAAAGTTGAATGGATAGAGCTTCATACAGGTACATTTGCAAATATTTATGCAATGTTACATGGAAATTTAAGAAATACTCATCATAGCATTAAAGAGTTAGAATTACCAAGACAAGAGCTAAAAGTGATGCTTAAAGAGTCAAAAAAACAGATAAAAAAAGCTTCAAATAAAGCAGATCAATTAAACTTAAAAGTTGCAGCTGGACATGGACTTAACTATCAAAATGTAAGTTTGATTTCTTCTATTAAAACAATTAGTGAATTAAATATTGGTCAAAGTATTATTGCAAGATCAGTTTATACTGGATTGTATCAAGCAATATTAGATATGAAAGAGTCAATCAAATGAAACATAAAATAGCAATATCTATTGGTGATTTAAATGGTATTGGTTTACAAATTGCCCTACAAAGTCATGAAAAAATAAAAAAAATTTGCAAGCCTATTTATTGTATAAATAATGAAATGTTAAAACAAGGTGCAAAACTTTTAAATTTAGAAATTCCTAATGATTTTGAAATTTATAAAACTAAAGGTGAGTTTGAAATTAAGCCAGGGCAAGTATCTAAAAAAAGTGGCAAGTACTCTTATACTTCATTTATAGATGCAATTAATCTTACAGAAAAAAGAAAAGCAAATGCTGTTGTAACACTACCAATAAATAAAGAGTCATGGAATAAAGCAAATATTGATTTTAAAGGTCATACAGAAGTTTTAAGAAGCTATTTTGGACAAGATGCAATTATGATGCTTGGATGCAAAAAATTGTTTGTTGCTCTTTATACTGAACATATTGCACTTAAAAAAGTTCCTAAAAAAATCAATGAAGAAACTTTAACAACATTTTTATGTAATTTTTATGAAAATGTAAAACAAAATAATATTCAAGTATTAGGTTTAAATCCCCATGCAAGTGATAATGGAGTTTTAGGAAATGAAGAGGTTGAGATATTTAAAGCAATAAAAAATGCAAATAAAATATTGAAAAAAGATATTTTCAAAGGTCCTATTGTACCTGATACTGCATTTTCAAAAACAAATAGAAAATCTTGCAAATATTTTGTTTGTATGTATCATGACCAAGGATTAGCGCCTTTGAAAGCTTTATATTTTGATCAAAGTATAAATGTAAGTTTAAATCTTCCTATTATTAGAACATCAGTTGACCATGGAACTGCTTTTGATATTGCATACAAAGATGCAAATATAAATAAAAAAAGCTATTTAAATTCCATAAAAGAAGCAATAAATCTAATAAATAGTAAAAAATGAAAACTTTAGAAGTATGCTATGAACTTGATTTTTCAAAAATTAGTTTTTTAGAAAGAAAAGTAAAAATAAAGAGTAAAAAAACATTTGTTTATGGAGCACCTAAATGTGGAAAAACATATTTAATATATGACTATCTTGCGAACTTTGACACAAATGATTATATCTATATAGATTTTAAAGATTTTAGGAATGATTTAGAAGAAATAAGAGTTCATTTAAGTAGTTTTATAATTGAAAAAAAAATCAAGATTTTAGTTTTAGAGAATTTTGATTTTTCATTTGAATTACCAAAATGTGAAAGTATTATTATCTCAAATCATAATAAATTAACTCTTGAAAACTTTGAACATTTGCATGTAAAAGCACTAGATTTTGAGGAATATTTACTTCATGAAACGAGATTTCACACAGCAACTCAAGCATTTAATAACTTTTTAAAATATGGAAATATGCCAGGAGTTGTAAATTTAGAAGAGCATACAAAAGAGAGAAGATTACAAGAAATATTAAGATTATATACAAAAGATGAGACTTATGAGTATATACTTAAAATTTTATTTTTAAATATTGATGAAAAAAAATCACTATATCAATTATTTAATACACTTAAAAATCAAATAAAAATTTCAAAAGACAAATTTTATGCCACAGTTAAAACTTTTGAAAACTCAGGATTAGTCTATTTTTTACCAAAATATAATCAAGAAAAAGCAATAAAGAAAGTATACTCTTATAATCATGCTTTTTTGAATGCAATTTCTCATGCAAAAAAATTTAAAAATGAGTTTACAAATATGGTTTTTTTGCAACTTGAATCAAATTTTGAAAAAATATATTATCTTGATAATATCGATTTTTTTATTCCAAGTGAAAATTATGTAATTTTATCTATTCCCTTTTTTAATCCTTTATTAAAAAAAGGAATAGAAAAGAAATTAAATAAAGTTTTAAAAGAGAATGAGATTAAAAAGATTGATATTGTAACCGTAGGTTACAGTGAAAACTTTTTTATAAATGATATTGAAGTTGAAGTATTACCTTTTTTTGAATGGGCAGTTAGTTAAAAGTTTATCTTAAATCACTATTAATTTTTTTTTAGATATAATCACCAAATTCTAAAAGGAAATAAATGAATAAAAGAGTACTTGTTAAATTTTCTGGTGAGGCATTAGCTGGTGAAGAAGGTTACGGTATAGATACTCAGATTTTGGACTATATCGCAGATGAAATTAAAAACTTAGTTGATAATGGTATTGAAGTAGGTATTGTTATTGGTGGAGGTAATATCATTCGAGGTGTTACTGCTGCTGCTGATGGTGTAATTAAAAGAACTAGTGCTGATTATATGGGTATGCTAGCAACTGTTATAAATGGTGTTGCTATGCAAGAAGCATTAGAATATAAAGGTTTAAATGCAAGACTACAAACTGCTATAAAAATGGAACAAATTGCTGAGCCATTTATTGTAAGAAAAGCTATTAGACACTTTGAGAAAAATAGAGTTGTAATTTTTAGTGCAGGTACAGGTAATCCATACTTTACAACTGATACTGCTGCAACTTTAAGAGCAACAGAAATAAATGCATCTATGTTAATTAAAGCTACAAAAGTTGATGGTATTTATGATAAAGATCCTATGAAATATGATGATGCTGTTAAACTTGATACTATTTCATATGATAGAGCGCTAGAAGATCATATTAAAGTGATGGATGATACTGCAATTGCATTAGCAAAAGATAACAAACTTCCAATTGTAGTTGCTAATATGAGTGAAAAAGGTAACTTACTAAAAATCATCAATGGTGATACTAGTAAATGTTCAATTGTTAAATAAAAAGGATTATTAATGCTAAGATTAGAAGAAAGAATGGCTAAGGCCTTAGAGAAAGTAAATAATGATAGATATATTTTATCAATCGCTGTTGGGCAAAGAGCAGACGATTTAAGTAAGGGAGCAAAACCACTACTTGAGCAAAATACACAAAACATGAAATATACTGATATTGCAATTGATGAAATTGCAAATGGTTTATTAGTTATTGAGGGTTTAATAGATAAAGAAGATTAATTATAAAAGTTTAAAACTTTTATAATTTCTTTATGTGATATTATGGATCCATTCATAGAAACAATTCAAAGCATCAACACAATCGATGGTGCTATTGAAGAGCTAAAAAAACATACTATAATAACACCTAAATTAAAAAATATCATAGACTTTAGTATTAAAGCTCATGATAACCAATTTAGGAAAAGTGGTGAACCTTATGCTGTTCATCCCTTACTTGTTGCTTCAATCACAGCATACTTTAGCCCTGATGAAGCAGTAGTTGCCACTTCACTTTTACATGATGTTGTTGAAGATACAGAGTATGATTTAACATTTGTAAAAGAAAACTGGGGTGAAGATATTGCCCATATGGTTGATGGACTTACAAAAATAGTTGAAATTAGAGAAAGTGAGTTTTCTTCAAGTTTATCTACACATGAAGCAAAAACTATATCTTCTGCTATGACTTTTAGAAAAATGCTTATTGCATCAATTGATGATGTTAGAGTACTTTTAGTAAAACTTTGTGATAGATTTCACAATATGTTAACGCTAGATGCACTTCCTGAAAATAAACAAAAAAGAATTGCTGAAGAGACTTTAGTAGTTTATGTTCCTATTGCTCATAGACTTGGGATTTCAACACTTAAAAATCATCTTGAAGATTTAGCTTTTTACTATATTTATCCAAAAGAATATAATAAAATAGATAAATTCATAAAAGATCATCAACATGCAATTCAATTAACATTTAATAATTTTATTAGTAATACTAAAAATATACTTGAAAAAAATGGTTATGACGCATCAAAAGTAAAAATCTTAAGTAGAATCAAACATCATTACTCTATTTATTTAAAAATGCAAAGAAAAGGTGTAAGTATCGATGAAGTACTTGACTTGCTTGCAATTAGAGTATTAGTTCCAGAAGAGATTGATTGTTATAAGGTTTTGGGTCATTTACACTTAGCTTACAAACCTTTAATTTCAAGATTTAAAGATTATGTATCAACACCTAAAGAGAATGGATATAGAACTATTCATACAACTGTTTTTTATAATTCTAAAATATATGAAATACAAATTAGAAGTTTTGAGATGCATAAAATAGCAGAGTATGGTATTGCTGCACATTGGAAATATAAAAGTGGTGCAAAAAATGGACCAAATTTAAATTGGCTTAAATCTTTAGAGTTTTCAAATGAAAATGTTGAAGAGTTCTATGCAGATACAAAAGATGATTTATATTCAGAAGAGATTGTAGTTTATTCTCCCCATGGTGATACTTTTAATCTCCCAAGAGGTTCTACAGCATATGATTTTGCATATGCTGTACATACAGATGTTGGTAAAAATGCTTTTGAATGTTTTATAAATAAGATTAAAAAACCACTTTTAACAGAGCTTAAAAGTTCAGATATAGTAGCTATAAAAACAACTGACCACCCTATTCTTAGATGTTCTTGGGTAGATATGGTAAAAACAAACAGAGCAAAAAAACAGATTAAAATGCTTTGTTCTCATAGACAAAAAGAGTTAAATGAACTTACAGGTAAAAATATAATTGATACTATTTTTGTAAGATATACTCAAGAAATAACAAATACACATAATTTTGATTCTTTACATAAAATAGCAAATAATCTTGACTTTTTAAGACATGTAAAAAAGCAAATTGAGACAAGAATGATAAAAGAGCATGGATTAGTAACAAGATTTAAAATCCTTGCAAGTAAATTAAAGAAGTATAAATTTGATAATATTTTAATATATTCAAATTTTAGTATAAATTCTGTATCATTTGACCACTGTTGTCATCCAAAATTTGGAGATGATATAGTAGCTTTTAAAGATGGTAATAAAGCCATCATTCATCATAAGATGTGTGATAAAGCATATAAGAAAATAAAATCAAAACAAAACATGCTATTTTGTAAATGGACAAAAGATACTTTATATCCATATAAGATGGTTGTTTCCCTTGCTAATACAAAAGGTGAATTAGCAAAACTATTAATGTATATGTCAAAATACGAGGGTTATATTTTAAGTGTTGATTATGGTAGAGAAAAGCACTCTTACAGACAATACTGTGATATAGAGTTTGAGATAAATAACTCAAATGTGGAAGAAGTTAGAAAAATCGTAGAACAAAAAGCAAAAGTAATTGAGTTTTTTTCAAAAAAAGATGCATACAATAAATAATATTTTATAAAAGAGGATAAATGGAAGAGAAGATTAAAAATGCACTACTAGAGATACAAAGAGGATGTGCAGAAATAATTGATATGGAAGCTATTGAAAAATTAGTAAGAAACTTTTATGAAAAAGGTGAAAATTTCTATGTAAAAGCTGGCTTTGATCCTACTGCTCCTGATTTGCATTTAGGGCATACTGTACTTATAAGAAAACTTGCAACATTCCAAAAATTTGGTGGAATTGTACAGTTTTTAATTGGTGATTTTACTGCAACTATTGGAGATCCAACAGGAAAAAGTGAAACTAGAAAAGTATTAAGCAGTGAGCAAGTTTTAGAAAATGCTGAAACATATAAAGAACAAGTATTTAAAATTTTGGATCCAGAGAAAACAAAAGTAATGTTTAACAGTGATTGGCTAGGTAAGTTAGGAACAGCAGGTATTATTAATCTTGCTTCAAACTTAACAGTAGCAAGAATGTTAGAAAGAGATGACTTTTCAAAAAGATACTCTTCAAACACTCCAATTGCAGTAAGTGAATTTATATATCCATTACTTCAAGGCTATGATTCAGTAGCAATGCATACTGATATAGAAATGGGTGGAACTGACCAAAAATTTAATCTTTTAATGGGAAGAACTTTACAAAAAGCTTATGATTGTAAAAAACAACAAGCTGTACTAATGACTCCTTTACTTGAGGGCTTAGATGGTATTCAAAAAATGTCTAAATCTTTAGGGAACTATGTAGGTGTTACAGATGCAGCTAATGATATGTTTGGAAAGCTATTATCAATTTCTGATGAATTAATGTGGAAATATTATGAGCTATTATCGAAAAAATCAATAAAAGAGATTCTACAATTACAAGAAGGTGTAAAAGATGGATCTTTACACCCTAAAAAAGTAAAAGAAGAGCTTGCTATGGAGATTGTAGATACATACCATAGTAAAGGTGCAGGAGAACTTGCAAAAGCAGAGTTTGAAAAAATATTTGCAAAAAAAGACATTCCAAGTGATATTGAAGAGTTTGAATTTGAAGCAGGAATTTGGATTTGTCAAGCATTAGTTGATGCAAAACTTGTAAATTCAACTTCACAAGCAAGAAGAGATATTAAAGCGGGTGCTGTGAAGATAAATCAAGAGAAAACAACTGATGAGAAACTTAATTTAAAATCTGGTGAATTTATTTTACAAAAAGGTAAAAAGAATTTCGCAAAGATTACAATAAAATAAAAGGGCTAGTATTGAGAATAGGAAAGTATGAGATTAAGCACCCCATAATTCAAGGTGGAATGGGTGTAGGTATCAGTTGGGATAGACTAGCTGGTACTGTAAGTAAAGAGGGAGGACTAGGTGTTATCTCATCAGTAGGAACAGGATATTATAAAAGTGATGAGTTTTCTGTAAAGACTAAAAAAGATAAGCCAGTTGATGTTTTGAATTTTTATTCAAAAGAAGCTTTAACTACTATTATTAAAAATGCTAGAAAAATTTGTGGCGATGCACCACTTGCATGTAATATTTTACATGCTATAAATGATTATGGTAGAGTTGTAAAAGATGCCTGTGAAGCAGGTGCAGATATACTAATTACTGGTGCTGGTATACCTACTAATATGCCACAATTTACAAAAGATTTTCCAGATGTTGCATTAGTACCTATTGTATCAAGTGCTAGAGCATTAAGACTTATTTGTAGAAAATGGAAAAGATATAATAAACTTCCAGATGCAATTATTGTTGAGGGACCAAAATCAGGTGGTCACCAAGGCTTCACTTATGAACAGTGTCTTCAAGAAGAGTACCAACTTGAAAATATAGTAGGTCCTGTTATTGAAGAAGCTAAAAAATGTGCAGATAATATTCCTGTAATAGCAGCTGGTGGGATTTGGGATAAAAATGATATTGACAAATTTTTAGCTCTTGGATGCGCTGGTGTACAAATGGCAACTAGATTTATTGGAACTCATGAATGTGATGTTGATACAAATATGAAAAAAGTTTTAATTGATGCAAAAGAGAGTGATATAAAACTTATGAAATCTCCTGTTGGTCTTCCTGCAAGAGCAGTTATGACTAACTTACAAGCTTCTATTGAAAATAAAACTGCACCAAAAATTGCTTGTATTTCAAATTGTGTATCGCCTTGTCATAGAGGTCAAGAAGCAAAAATAGTTGGTTATTGTATAGCAGATAGGCTAGGAGCAGCTTATAAAGGTGATTTGGATACAGGATTGTTTTTCACAGGTTCAAATGGGTATAAATTAGATAAAATAATATCTGTTCATGAACTTATGGAAAAACTAACTAAAGGAGAGTAGTTATTTTTAAAAAAATATTACTATGTTCTTTATTGCTATTAAATTTAAACTTTGCATTTGCAAATAGTATTGAAGAAGAATACAATGCAAATAGAATGAGTTATCTAAGAGCAGTATTAAATAATAATACTGCTTTGGAGATAAAACATCTTGAAAACATAATAAAATACGGCAAAAAGTTAGGTCATAACACTTCAAAATATGAAAAAGAGTTAGCAAAGATAAAAAAAAGAAAGAATGCTACAAGTTCAAAAACTACTACAAAAACTAAAGTACAAAAAGCACAAACAGCTAAAAAAGTAACAAAAAACAAACCTAAGCCTAAAACGAATAGTTTAAATTATACAGTAAAAAATGTATATACAAAAAACAATATGATAGTAATTGATTTTTATACAAATATCACTAAAAAACATATAGATTATAGTATTGATAAAACTAAATACTCTAATTTATATCTTTTTGACATCAAAGGCTCTTTTAAAGATGCAAGACCAACAAAACTTGAAATTTCTGGAATTGATAGAATATATATCATTCAAAAAGAGAAAAATCTTTTACATATAAAAGTAAGAGATAAAAGTAAATTAAATCCAATTTATATAGTAAATAAAAAACAAATAATAATAAAGTTTTTAAATATAAGTTCAAATGTTAATTCAAATACAACAAAAACAAATACAAATAGAAATATTATAAATGTAAACAGATATAAAAGAAAAGTAGTTGTAATAGATGCGGGTCATGGTGGAAAAGATGTAGGAGCAGTAGGCTCTAATAAAAAATATGAAAAGAAAGTTGTATTAGCTGTAGGTAAATATTTATATAATATACTTAAAAAAAGAGGCTATGATGTTTATATTACTAGAAAAGGTGATACTTTTATCGAAGTTAGAAATAGAACAATTTTAGCAAATAAAAAAAATGCAGATATATTTTTATCAATACATGCAAACTCTATTGCAAAAAGTAAAGCACACAAAGTAAAAGGTGTTGAAACATTTTTCTTAAGTCCTGCAAGAAGTGCAAGAGCAAAAAGAGTTGCAGCAAAAGAGAATAGTAGTGATGTAAGATCTATGAGTAATTCAACTAAAAACTCATTTTTAACAGTACTTAATCAAAGTAAAATTACAGCTTCAAATAAACTAGCTATTGATGTACAACAAAATATGCTATATACTTTACAACAAAAATATAAAGATACAGTTGATGGTGGAGTAAGAGAAGGACCATTTTGGGTCTTAGTAGGAGCTCAAATGCCATCTATTTTAATAGAAGTAGGATATATCTCACACCCAACAGAGGGGAAAAGATTATATAAAAGTAGTTATCAAAAACTATTAGCAAATGGAATTGCTAATGGAATTGATTCTTATTTTCTAAAAAATCCTTAATACTAATAATAAGATCTTTTTGTTTCTTTTTGAACTGAGGTAGATTATCTAAGTCAAAAAATTTAACTTTACTATTTTCCCAAGAAAGATAACTATCTTGTAGTTTATCTTCTAAAAAATATTTATCAATATTTTTTATATTTTTTGCATTTACTAACCAAAGACCTATATCTTTTTCTTTATTTTTTTGTTCAAAATATTGCTCAAAATCATCAATGCAAACATCTATTCCTGACTCTTCACGAAACTCTCTTTTTGCACACTGTTTAGCAGTTTCTTTTGCTAATTGAACACCTTTTAAAAAACCCCATTTGCTTTCACTTTTTATAGATTTGCAAAGCAATAACTTAATCTTATTTTTCTCTTTTTTATATAAAGCAAGTCCATATGCCTTAATTTGTTTACTCATAATTCTCCTTTAGTAGGATATTTTTTTCTTATAAATAAAATAAGATAAAGTGTACCATAAAAATATTGGTAATAGTAGTGAAACTTCAGGTAAAAGTGTACCATTATTTGAAAATTTATGTAATAAAAAGAAAATTCCCCATGATATTAAAGTAAAAAATATTGAAAGAGAAGTGAATTTACCAATATTAAAAAACCTACTATTTAAAGAAGAGTATGCAAAAATAATAATCATCAATGGTAAAATAAAAAACGACACAATAATTTCATAATACAATGCTGCTCTTATTTTATCTGTATTAATTCCTTGCTTATCTAGTAATATTAATGCTGATACTGCATCAATAATTGAAAAAGTTGATTTTGACTCATATACATTGTTTAATATCTTTGGCTTAAAGCCCTCAAGTGTATGTAAAAATCTCTCATGGCTAACTTCTATTTTTGACTCTTCAAAATCAATATTTTTAGGTTTTTTAGTAATTTTTGCATCTATTACATACCATCTATTATTTTGAAAATAAGCTTTTTTTGCGACAATACTTTCAACTAAATCTTTATCAATAACTTTAAAAATATGAATATTTTCAGCTCTTTTTTCTATTGGATATAGTTTTTGAAAGAAAATGTGATAGTCATTGTATTTCAAAAAGATATCTGATTTTGTACTAATAAAATACTCATCATCCAAAATTTTACTTTTTTGTTCATATGAGTAAGCAAGTGGTGTTGCTTGAAGAAATATTAGTGCAAGCAATAACAAGAAAGAGATTTTTATAACAGGTGAATAGATTCTATTTTTACTAATTCCAAGTGCTATAAAAGCAACCAACTCATTGCCTTTTATTAATATTACTAAAGTTAAAATCCAACCAAATACTAATGATAATGGTAAAGTTAAAGTAAGGGTAAAAAAGCTATTATAAAATAGATACAATAGTTGTAAGTTTGCAGAATCTGGAAGACTTTTCATATTTTGAAAAAAATCAATCCCTACAAAAAATAGTTGTAGTGATACTAAAACAATAAAAAAACTTTTAAGATATTTTTGTAAAATATATTTTGTTAATATGCTCATTATTACTTCAATGTAAATTTAGATTTTACTTCATTTATAGATTCAGCTTTTAGTGCATCTATAGCTTTGATAGTATGGGGTATTATATCTTTTAATCTATTTAATTCCTCTTTTGAGAAGTTGTTTAATACATAATTTACCACATCTTCTTTATTTTGTGGTTTTCCAATTCCTATTCTAACTCTTATATAATCTTTTCCTATATGTGAATCAATTGATTTTAATCCATTGTGACCACCATGGCCACCACCGATTTTAAATTTAACTGCTCCAAAAGGCAAATCTAAATCATCATGAATTACAATTATTTCTTCATTTTCAAGTTTATAATAGTTTTTTATTGCAATAACTGCATCACCTGATAGATTCATAAAAGTTTTTGGTTTTACTAGTAAGTCATTTGAAGATTTTAAAACATCTGCTTTAAAATTTGATTTATTAATTGTAGTAGTATTTAAGTTTTTGGCCATCTCATCGATGACCATAAAACCTATGTTGTGCCTAGTTAATAGATATTTTTCACCTATATTGCCAAGTCCAACTATTAAAGCCATTATAAATTACTTAGCTTTGATTACACCAACGATTGGTACTCTTGGGTCTAAGAAACACTCAACACCCTCAGGTAATTCTAAATCTCTAACTAAGATATTGTCACCTGTATCTAATTTATCAATATTTAGATTAAAGCTTTGTGGTAAATTCTCATAAGTAGTCTTAACAGGAACTCTTTTCTTATGGAAAATGAATAAACCTTTATTTTTAAGACCAATTGGAGTACCTTCAACTTTAACAGGAACTTTATAAGTAGTTCTTACACCTGGTTGTGCAACCATTAAATCAACATGTAATAACTCAGAAGTAATTGGAGCTTTTTGATACTCTTGAACAACAACTTTTAAATTATTTCCACCAACAGATACATCAAACGAAAGTGTTTCTTTGTTTTTTAACGTTTTAATAAACTCATTCGTTTTAAACGCAGCATTGATATTTTCTAAACCTTTACCATAGATATTAGCAATTAAGTAACCATCTCTTCTTAAAGATTTAGTTTCTAGTTTTGTCATACTATCTCTTACGATACCCTCTAACATAAACATTCCTTTGTTTTAAAATTAAGTTGCGCATTATATTTAAATTAATATTAATAATAGCTTTACTTTTAAAAACTATTTTAGTTTTTGTATATAATAATATAAAGATTCTAACTCTTCATCAGTTAAAAAATATGTTGGCATGATTAGAGATTCTGTTTTATCTGCTCTTAATTTTATTTTAAAATCTTTAAAACTAATATTTGTAAGTGGAGGAACTTTTATATATTTAAGTGCTCCTTTTTTATCTCTATATTTTGCAATTATTACTTCTTTTTTACCATTATTATGGCATTTATTACACCCTACTCCTCTAGGGTTTTCATAAAGCATTGCCCCATACTCATATTTTGTAATAAATGAGTTATCATCATCTGTGGCAAAAATAGTTGTAATAATTAGAAGTAATAAAAATAGTAATCTCAATCTTAACCTTTGTGTAAAAATGTTTTTGGTATTATATCAACCTAAAATTAAAACATATATAAGGTTTAATCCCCATGACAATACTTGATGGAAAAGCATTATCTAATAAAATAAAAGAAGAAATAAAGTTTGAGGTTGAAGAGCTTCAAAAAGAAAAAGGTATTACACCTGGACTTGCTGTAGTTTTAGTAGGAGCTGATCCTGCTAGTGCTGCTTATGTAAATATGAAAAGTAAAGCGTGTAAACAAGCTGGGATTTACTCTATTGTTCACGAAATGCCAGAAACTATATCTCAAGATAAAATTTTAGAAATTTTAGCAATGATGAACAAAAACCCAAATATTGATGGAATATTAGTTCAATTACCACTTCCAAAACATGTTGATACAACTGCTATATTAGAAGCTATTGCACCTGAAAAAGATGTTGATGGTTTTCATGCGTATAATACAGGAAGAATGACTTTAGGACTTGACTCTTTTACTCCTGCAACACCATATGGTGTGATGAGACTATTAGAAGAGTACAATATTGACCCTAAAGGTAAAAATGTTTGTGTAATAGGTGCAAGTAATATTGTTGGTAAACCTATGGGAACACTATTACTTAATGCAAATGCAACAGTTACAACTTGTCATATACATACAAAAGATCTAAAAGAGCATACAAAAAATGCAGATATTATTTGTGTTGGTGTGGGAAAAGTAAATCTAATTACAGAAGATATGGTAAAAGATGGTGCAGTTGTTATTGATATTGGTATAAATAGACTTGATACTGGAAAATTAGTTGGGGATGTTGATTTTGAAAATGTTTCAAAAAAATGTGCATATATCTCACCTGTGCCAGGTGGTGTTGGTCCTATGACAATTGCTATGCTTTTAGTTAATACAATTAAAGCAGCAAGATTAAGAGAAGAAAGAGAAAGAAAACTAAATGATTAAAAAAGCTTACAACTGGGCTAGTTCATGGACTGGCACAATTATAATTGTATTAGGTATTATTTTTTTTGTTGCACAAGCTTTTGTAATTCCTAGTGGAAGTATGAAAAATACTTTGCTTATTGGAGATATGCTTTTTGTTAAAAAATTCTCTTATGGAATTCCTGTTCCAAGAATTCCTTGGATTGAAGTACCTGTTTTACCAGATTTTAATAATAATGGTCATCTAATAGAAGGTGACAAACCAAAGCGTGGTGATATTGTGGTATTTAGATATCCAAAAGATGATACAATTCATTATGTAAAAAGATTAGTAGCAACAGGAGGAGATTTAGTTCTTATTCAAAATAAAAATCTTATTTTACACCCAAAAGAGGGAAATGAGTATGTAAAAAAGAATTTTGCGCAAGAACAAATTTTAAATGTTGAGGGAAAACTTTGGGTTATTAATCCTTATCAAAAAAACCATCCTGGAATACATAATGATCCAGAAGTACAAAACACAGGTCTAGCTCCAGCTCAACTATTTAATATGTTACCTATTAAAGTTCCAAAAGGAGAATACTTTATGATGGGTGATAATAGAGACCATTCAAATGACTCAAGATTTTGGGGAACTGTTGAATACAAAAATATTGTAGGTAAACCTTGGTTTATCTATTTTTCTTGGGATGAAAATAAAAAGATTAGATGGGATAGAGTTTTTAGAACAGTTGAATCTTTAGAAGAAGATTTAAAAGGAAAAGAGTTAGATATAAATCATAAAGAGGGGATTTACTAAAATGAAATATTTTATAGCAGCAGATCATGCGGGAATTGATATTAAAAAATATGTAAAAGAACTATTTGAAAGTAAAGGGCATGAAGTAGAAGATTTAGGTCCTTACTCTAAAGATAGAGTTGATTATCCAGATTTTGCTGTTAAAGTATGTGAAAAAGTTTTGAAAAATGAAAACAGCTTTGGTATTTTGATTTGTGGTTCTGGTATTGGTATGTCTATGTCTGCAAATAAATTTGATGGGATTAGAGCTGCTTTATGTCACAATGAATACTCTGCTAAAATGGCAAGAGAACACAATGACGCAAATGTAATGTGTTTAGGTGAAAGAGTTAGTGGATATGGTATGATTGAAGCTATTATAGACTCTTGGTTAGCTTCTTCTTTTGAGGGTGGAAGACATGAACAAAGAGTTAAAAAAATAAATGCTTTAGGTAAGATGGGAAGCTGTAGAGTATAAGATTATTCTTATACTCTTCTCATTAAGTATCCATTCTCTTTTTTATAATAATTTTCTAATATCTTATACTTTTTAAATCCAAATTTTTCATATAATAGTATTGCCTTTTTATTTGATTGTTTAACTTCTAATTGATGGGATTTATCTTTTAATTTTTCTATTGAAAAACTTAACAATTTTGAAGCAAAGCCTTTACCTTGATACTCTTTTAATATTGCAAAAGAGTAAAGTCTATAATAACTTTTTCTTTTAAGCCATAAACAATAGCCAATGGTTTTATTCTCATATATTACTTTAAAAACTATATTTTTATTTATATGATAATTTAAACAAGCTTTACTTAAAGAGAAAATATCATCTTTAAAAACATTTTGTTCAATAATAAAGATATCATTTAAATCTTTTTTTCTAGCTATTTGTATCATTTTTGATAAATTGTATATTTTGGAATTAATTTATTTGGTCGATAAGACATCTTAACTTTTTTTAGATTTTCAAATCCCATGTCATCTCCTACATTTATATAAGAAACATTATATTTTTCTTTCAATAATTTTGTAAACTCTCTAAATATTAATTGTGCACATCCAAGTATTTCAAAATCTGTTTTTTCAATAATAATACTAGCTGTTTGTTCATTTATTTTTTCACCAACAGTAAAGCCTTTTATTTCATCATCAATATAAATAACTAATCCTATTACATCTAAATTTTCATAATCATTAATTAATCTTTTAATAGCAAATCTTTCAAAATATATTCCATCTAAAAAAACTTCAACTTCTTCTTTGGGCATATATTTTGTTCTATCAGTTACCCATTTATTAAATAAATTTAGTACATCATTTGCATGCTTCTTCTTTTCTAATACTTCTAAAGTAAAATTTGGATAGATTTTTCTAAATTTATTTATTTCATTTCTTTTTGATTTATATGAATCACCTTTTAAATCTATTAAATCATCAACTTTATAGATATAATCAACTAATTTTTTCTCAATTACATAATCTTTTAACATATCATAAATTAAAGTACCCTCTTCTAAATAATCAACAAATCCTTCTAATATATTTTCATGTACATATTCAACTTTTGAATAATTGATTCTACTATTGTGAGAATTCATTATTTCAAAACATGTACAAATTGCTTCGTATGTGTTTTCTTTTTTACCAAGAGGAGGTAATAACATACTTAATTCACCAGAATTTAATACAAATAAACAAAAAGTATCATTTACTATTCCATAAAAGCCTGTTGCAGTAGAAAGCCAAATATAATTTCCAGCAAATGTATAATCACTAAGTTCTACATTGATTAATTTTAGATATTTAGTCATCTCATCTTTTGCATTTAAATCAAAATGCTTTAAACAAAAATTATTTATAGTCAAAGTTGACATTTTTTCTCTTTTTCCTTATAAAATTTTTGAAATTATACATCTATTTTTTTATTTTGCGTCAAAAATAAAAAAAGTTTTTTCTAAGTACCTATTTATCAATATTATGTGATAATCAAAACAAAAATAAAGAGTTAAAATGCATGAACCTTGGGTAGCATATGTAGTAGTTGGAACAGTAGCAGCACTAATAATGCTAGGGAAAAACATGATATTTTTTAATAATGATTCTAAAGATAAAGATAAAAAAAATGATAAATCCTAAAATAATTGACTATATTTTTTCATCAGCTTCAATTCAAAGATGGAATGATTATCCAAGAATGGTTGAGTTAGTTGAACTTGATAAGCAAGCTCATAAATTTATAATAGCTTTTTTTATTGCAAAATTAGAAGATGATATTAACTACACACACTTAATAGAAGCAGGTATTTTTGAGTTTCTAAGAAGAATAGTTGTAACAGATATTAGACCTGATGTATTTAGAAAAGCTATTCAAAAAAAATCAAAAGAGATAAACTCTTGGGTAATTGAAAAACTAAAAGATTCATTAGAACCAATACAAAATGGAGTTTTTTTAAAAAAATTCGAAGAGTATTTATATGATTCAAATATGTATAAAAAAGAGAGATTTATACTTAAAGCTGCATCATATTTAGCAACAAAATGGGAGTTTTCAATAGTATATCAAACTTCAAAATTTCTAACTGATATTGAAAATGTCAAAAGAAGTGTAGAAGATGAAATAGAAGATTATTATGAGCTAATAGGAGTTAGGAAAATATCTTTAAATAAAAAACTTTCAAGAATTATTGATTTAAGTGGAAGACTAAGATTTCAAAAAAGATGGGCACAAACACCAAGAATTCCTGAAACTTCAGTTTTAGGTCATATGCTAACAGTTGCACTATTTGCATATTTTTATTCAAAAGATGTAAATGCTTGTGATAAAAGATTGGAAAATAACTTTTATACTGCACTATTTCATGATTTACCTGAAGCTTTAACAAGAGATATAATCTCCCCTGTAAAATATAGTGTTGATGAGTTATCAGATATTATTGCAGAGTATGAAATAATAAAAATCGAAGATGACATACTTCCTTTTATTCCAGAGGGATTAAAAGAGGAGTTTTCATATCTTTTAGGACTTTATGAAAATAATAAAAAAGATGAATTTTTAAATAAGATCAACTATAAAGATCAAATAAAAATTGTAGATAATATTGATGATTATAACCTTGATAAATATAGTCCTATTGATGGGAAAGCTTTAAAACAGTGTGATAAGCTTTCAGCTTTTATTGAAGCTAGTTTATCAATCTCCCATGGTATAAAATCAAAAGAGCTACAAAGTGGTAAAAAACATATTTTTAAAGGTTTGAAAACGGTTCAAGGAATTGATTTTAAAGAGCTTGCAAGACAAATTGATGAAGAGTTTGGAAGTACAGGACAAACCCAAGCAAGATTTGATTTTGACTAAAAGAGGAGTTCCTCTTTTAGTTTAAAAACTATATTTTATATTTACATATACATATCTTCCAGGTTCATTTAATAGCATTACCTCATCACTTGTTGATGAAAGTAAAGTTAAATCTTTATATGTATTACTTGTGGCATATGTTTTATCAAAAACATTATCAACACCTAGTGTTACTACTGTATTTTTTATATAACTATTTTCATATTTTAAGTTTAAAATACCATATCCACCAAGATGTTGTTCACCATTTTCTTCATCATAGTTACTCCAAGCTTTTGAAGCAATATATGAAGCTTTAAAGCTATTTTTACCTACTTCATAATTTAAAGCAATTCTTGCTTTAAGTGGCGCAATTTCAGCTAAATTTGTATCATTTTGTCCATCTAAGGCCTCATCTTTTTTGCCTCTTTGATAAGCTAAACCATAATCAAAATATAATTCATCACTTGCATAATAAAACCCACTTATATCAAATCCATATATTTTTGCATCTATATTTTCAAACTTATTTTCTACTTTTGAAGCATTGTAAACTATATAATCTTTTAACATAGAATAAAATAGTTTTGTTTTGATTTTAAAATCACCAATAGTTTTTTCAAAACCTAAATCTATTTCATAGTTTTTTGTTTGATCTAGATCTGGTGTTCCTACTAATTTTCCACTTTTTTTAAAATACAACTCTCTTGCATCTGGAACCCTACTTGATTTTCCAACTCCTGCAAAAAGATTTAAACTACTATTTGCTTTATATGTAGTTAATAAGTAAGCATTTAAAGAGTTATAATCATTATCTTGTTCATTTCCATCAGTTTTTATATCAGTTCTATCATATCTTGAAGCAAGTTCAATATTTAAAGCATTTATATCTTTATTGTATTTTGCAAAAACTGCTTTATTTTTTGTATTAGTTTTTGAAATACTATCTGCTAAATAAGGATTAGTTTTATTACTATACTCTCCCTCCCAGCTTCTTTTGCTTGTATCTAAGCCTAAAGTTAAAACTCCATTTAAAAGATTCATATCATTTTGAAGTTTAGCACCTTTTATTTTTGATTTCATATGATTTGTCATTTCCATTGCACCATTTTTTCTATATGTTGTTGCCATAGGATGATCTACTTTTGAGTAATAAGTATTAAATTTTAGTTTTTTAGAAAAAGTTGATAAATCATTTGCTATGTAATTAAAAGTATAAATATCAGAGTCATCATATATTGCATCCATACCAGTATTTGCATACAAAATATCATCACTTCTATTTGCTGTATAAGATAGATTTATCTCTTGTTTATCATCTAGATTAAAGTATAATTTACTCATAAAAGTTTTCTTTTCATAAGCATCCATATCTTTGTATTTATCACTATACACTCTTGTGTCATCTTTACTATTTTTTTCAAGTTGTTGGGCTAAAGTATTACCATCTCCATCTTCATACTGCTCACTGCTTTCAGTTGAAGCAGAGATAAGTGCTTTTATATCTTTTGTTCCTCCACTAAGTGTTGCAGAATACTTACTATAACCATAACTTCCATAATTAACATTTACATCACCTAAAAAACCCTCTTTTGGTTTTTTTGTATTTACTTTTACCTTAGCACTTAATGTACCAAAATTTTCAACATCATAAGGTCCCTCAATAACTTCAACACTTTGTATATTATTTGTAAGAACATGTGAAGTTGGCGGATCCATTCTATTTGGACATGCACCATATATCTTTGCATCATCTATTAAGATATTAATATTATCTTTTTTTTGACCTCTTATTATAATATCATTTGCAATACCACTTCGTCTTACAAGTGAGATTGAAGGTGATACTTCACTTAAAGCTTGTGCTAAATCTGCTGATTTTAGATTTTCATTACTTATATCTTTTACAACTTTTGAGTTTAATGTATCAGATACAAGAATTGATTCTAAACTTACTTGCTCATTTGCACTTAAAACAGCAATAGCACTAAATGATAAAACTAAAGATTTTTTCATACTCTTCCTTTAAATTTTTTCAAATATTAGCTTTGATGTGTTAATTAAAAGTTAAATAATAAAATAATTTTTTGATATAATAGAAGAAAAGAAGAGAGAATTAATGGCAAAAATATCTTTTGAAGTTGACAATAAAAACTTAAGTACTATTCTTACAATACTTAAGAGTTTAAAAATTGGAATGGTAAAAAATCTAAAAGTTGATGAATCAAAGAAATCTTTAAGTACTCAAGATAAAATACCTACGCTAAGTACTAGTAAATATCTATCTAAAGATGAGTTCAAACAAAGATTAAAAAAGGGCTTGAAGTAGTATTTTACTACTGCCCTCCTCCTACACCTGATGCAAGTTCATCATGGGGAAATGTGTGTGGAATTTCATGGCAAACATTTTTTGACTCTTCAATTGCACTTATTAGCTCTTTTAAGTTTGCATAAGGCAATTCAATAGCACTTTTTTCACCTAATTCATTTGTAACTTCAACTCTAAATACTGGATAACTAGAGTCACCATATGGTTTTTCTACGTGAAATACTTCAATTAAACCAGTTTTCGTTTGAGAGATTTTAAACTCTTTTACTTTTATAGTTTCTCTTGACATACTAGCCTCCTTATTGCTTATTTATACAATAACAAACAAAAAGAAAAACTAATATAAATAAAAAAAACTAATTACTTTATGCAGGTTTAAAAGATTTTGTTGTTTTACAAACTTGAGGGAAAAGACAATTATTACAATCAGGATTTATGGCTTTACATGTGTATCTTCCAAAAAGTACCATTGCTTGATGAAAAATATGTAAATCATCTTTTAATTTTTTTACTAATTCTGCTTCTGTTTTTTCAACTGTTTTCTCATATGATAGTCCAAGCCTGTGAGAGACTCTAAAAACATGAGTATCTACAGCCATTAAATTTGCTCCTGTATACTCAATCATAAATACATTTGCGGTTTTATTTCCAACACCAGCTAGTTTTATTAACTCTTTTTCATTATGGGGAATATCACCATCATAATTCAAAATAACACTTTGTGCCATCTTTATAATATTTTTTGCTTTATTATTAAAAAAAGAGCAAGATTTTAAAAGCTCTTTTACTTCTTCTATTTTTGCATCTGCTAGTGTAAATACATCTGGGTATTTTTCAAATAGTGCAGGAGTTATTATATTTACTCTTTTATCTGTACATTGGGCACTTAAAATAATTGCAATTAATAATTCATAATCATTTTTATAATTTAATTCAGTTACTGCATTATTAAATTTTTCTTGAAATGCCTCTTTTATTATTTGAATTTCAGCTTTTGTAGCTTTTTTCATCTATTTCCTTAAATACTCTTTTATTTCAGAAAAGATATTTTTTGCATATGCATAGCTTATATCTTCTAGTCTTATTAAGTAGTTTTCATCTTTTTTTGTTATTACAATCTCTTCTTTATTGAAATAATTCAATAATCCTTCATAAGTTTTCAAAGCATCGTTTTTATTAAAAAGCCCTACTTTTATATCTATTTTTTTACTTAAATCAGTTGTTGAAGTAAGTTTTAAAATATCTTTTAACTCACCTTTTTTTAGAATTCTAACTTCACTTAGCTTACCATCTTGTTTAATTTCAACTACTTGCGCAAGGCTTAAGTTTTTTGTAATATTTGATTTTTGTGAACTAACTTTTATATCACCACTTAAACTAGAGACTTTACTTTGGTCACCTACAATAATTGTACTATTTGCAAAAGAAAATAAGCAAATTATAAAAAAAAGATTTTTCATTTGTTAATTCCTATTATAAAATTATCTGTTTGGATTTTAAACTTTTTAGGTGCAAGTTTTTCAATATTTCCTGTTTTTATTTTATAACTTCCTTTTTTAATTTTAAAATCTACTTTGTTATTTTCTTTGTTACTCTTATCATAAGAGTATTTTGATATTTCAAATATTGTTTTTACTCCCACATAAACTATAGTATTATCAATAAATCTAATTTTTACTTTTGAAGTATCAAATGTTTTTATAATATCATTTTCTTTAATCTTAAAGCCAACGCCAATTATAGGTAATGTATCTTTTCCTCTTTGCACTAATGCTACTTGATTTTTATTATCATCAATGACTACTTTTTCAACAGTTCCTATATCATTTGCAAATGATAATGATATAAAAAGTAGTGTTAGTATTAAAGCTTTCAAAAATATACCCTTGTTTATTATTTATTATTATGTTAACATTTTTTAGCTAACATTTAACCTATGAAGGCTTTATTTAAATACTTAGTAATTTTTATCATTGTTTTTTGCTCTATATTTTTTACTTTTAAAAGCTATCCAGATTTATTTTTAAATCTTGACAATGAAATAAAAAGCTTTTTATTAAAACATAAAAATAAAAGTCATCAAAGTAAAAATGTAATAATAGTTGATATTGATGATAAAAGTATAAATCAAACTTCACAATGGCCTTGGAGAAGAGATCTATTTGCTAAATTAATAGATGAATTGCAAACAACAAACTTAAAAGTTATTGGTGTTGATATTATGTTTTCAAAAGAAGATATAAACTCTCCTTTTAATGTATTAAAATCACTTGATTTGAAAATAAATAGACAACTTCCAAATTATGATGAACTTTTTTCAAAAGCCATTAAGAACTCTTCAAAACCCATAATTTTAGGATATCATTTTTTTAATAACTCTTTTAAGCAAAAAATATCACAAAAGCCAACTACTGTAGGAACTTTAAAAAAAACAAAATTAAATAAAATAGATATTTTAGAAGCAAATAATATTAATATGAATATTTCTTTACTACAAAATAGTGCTTATTCAAGTGGCTTTTTAAATATTATAAATAGTGATTCTCCTATTTTAAGCAATGTTCCTTTAATAATAAAGTATGAAAATGAACTTTACCCATCTTTTGCACTAGAAATAATAAGAACACTAAAAGATAGTAAAAATATTCTTATTAAACAAATTGAAAACTCAAGCTATAAAATAGAACTTGATAATTTAAATATTAGTGTAGATAAAAAAGCATCATTAAGTTTAAGTTATTATAAAAATAACTGTTTTAAAACCATATCAGCAGTTGATATTTTAAATAAAAATTATGATAAAACAATCTTTGATAATAAAATAGTTTTAATAGGAAGTTCAGCTTTAGATGTGGTAAGTTTAAATAACACATTAATAGATAAAAAACTATCTACTACACAAATTCATGCAACAATAATAGAAAATATTCTAAATAGCAATTTTTTTATAAATGTAAACTGGCAAGATAATTTTATAAGTGCATCGATTTTTATTATTTTTACATCACTTTTTTTAACTCTTTTTTTCAATAAAATTTTATTTAGTTCATATGTTAGTTTATTGTTACTCTTTTTTATAAGCTTTACTATTTGCTACTTTTTTTATATTGAAAATATATTTATAAATAGTGCTTTTATTTTTCTGTCTTTAATAATTGCTTTTATTTGTACCATAACAATAATTTTTATCAAAAAAACAAAAGAGTTAATGACATTAAAGAAAAAATTTGCAGCTAAAGTATCAAATAATGTAATGAATGATTTATTAAAAGATGAAAATAGTCATTATTTAAGAACAAAACAAAAAGATATTACAATTTTCTTTAGTGATATTATAGGTTTTTCACAAATAACTAACAAAATTAATGATCCTGAAAAACTAACAAAATTTTTAAATAAATATATGAATCCAATGACTAAAATCATTATGAAAAATAAAGGTACAGTTGATAAGTTTATTGGTGATTCTATTATGGCTTACTGGAATGCTCCTTTTAGTGTAAATAATCATCAAGATCTTGCATTGACATCTGCACTTGAACAACTAAAAGCCTTAGAAGAAATAAATAAAAACTATGAAGAAAATTCACCTTTGAAAATAAAAATTAGAATAGGAATAAATAGTGGAAAAGCTTATGTTGGAGAGATGGGAGCAGATGATAGAAATGACTATACAGCACTTGGAAGTGAAGTAAATAAAGCTTCAATTTTAGAACAAGCTTGTAAGATTTATAAAACCTCTTGTATTATTTCACAAAGTGTAAAGATTGCATTAAAAAAAGATTACACAATTAGACTTCTTGATACTATTTCTATAGAAGATACAATAAAAGCACCTTTTAATATATATGAAGTTTTCAAAGAGGGAAAACCAACACAAGAAGAGCAAATACAAATAGACTCTTTTGAAAAGGCCTTAGGGTTATATTATAAAAAAGAGTTTCAAAAAGCTTTGGATATTTTTCAAGAACTAAAAAATAAAAATAGTATTTTAAATACTTATGCTATAAGTTTTCATATTAAAAGATGCGAAAAATGCTTACTAAATACAAGCTTTTTTTCTCCTGTTACTATCATAAATAAAAGGCTTATTTCAAGATAAGCCTTTAGAGTTTTTTAATTTTATCTATTTCGTCTCTTAATCTAATAGCTTCTTCAAAATTTAACTCACTTGAAGCTTTTTTCATTTTTTTGTTTAATTCAAGTAGTAGTTTTTTCTTTTCACTTGCTGGCATTTTATCTAATTTTTGTTTTTTCCAAGCCAAGTCATCATACTCTTCAAGTTTTAGATTTTGGTCTAGTTTTCTTTTTGTTGATTTTGGAGTAATATTATGTTTTTTATTATACTCCTCTTGGATTTTTCTTCTTCTGTTTGTTTCATCAATTGCAAACTGCATAGAACCTGTTATTCTTTTAGCAAAAAGAATTACTCTACCATTTTCATTTCTAGCACCTCTACCCATTGTTTGAATAAGTGAAGTTTTACTTCTTAAAAAGCCCTCTTTATCTGCATCTAATATAGCAACTAATGAAGTTTCAGGAATATCAAGACCTTCTCTTAAAAGATTGATTCCAATAAGCACATCAAACTCTCCAAGTCTTAACTCTCTAATGATTTGGTTTCTTTCAATTGCATCAATTTCACTATGCATATATTTTACTTTAATTCCCAAATCAGAATAATAAGAAGACAACTCTTCTGCCATTTTTTTAGTTAAAACTGTTACTAAAACCCTTTCATTTTTCTCTACTACTTTTTTAATTTCATCATAAAGTTTTTCTACTTGATATTCACTATCCATAATCTCAATAACAGGATCTAAAAGACCTGTTGGTCGAATAATCTGTTCAGCTACTACCGCACTTTTTTCAAGTTCTAATTCATTTGGTGTGGCACTTACAAAAACAAAGTGTGGTGCTTTATTTATAAACTCATCAAATTTTAAAGGTCTATTATCAAGTGCACTTGGTAGTCTAAATCCATACTCTACAAGTACTTCTTTTCTACTTCTATCAGCTGCATACATTCCTCTAAATTGTGGTAAAGATACATGTGACTCATCAACAATTAATAAAAAATCCTCTTTCATTTGTTCGAAATAACTTATCAAAGAGTAAGGAGTTTCTTCTGGTTTTTGTCCAGTAAGATGTCTTGCGTAGTTTTCAATTCCTTTACACATACCTGTGCTTTCAATCATCTCTAAATCAAATTCAACTCTTTGTTTTAATCTTTGATACTCTACTTGTTTATCTTCTTGTTTAAAAAACTCAAGTCTTTGCTTTAACTCTTCTTCTATTTGTTTTACAGCAACTGCTAGTTTATCATTTGAAACAACAAAAGGATTAACAGAGTATATTATTACTTCATCTAACTCTTTTATTCTTGTATTTGTTAAGTATTCATGCTTACTAATTGTTTCAACCTCATCACCAAAAAACTCAACTCTTATAAATTCATCTTCAAAATAAGCAGGGAAAATATCTATTACATCTCCATTTACTCTAAAATCAGACCTATCAAAAAACTTATCATTTCTTTTATAACCCATCTCTACAAGTTTTAATAAAAACTTCTTTTGTGAGTATTCAAAACCAACTTCAATTCTTTGAACCATTGCTTTGTACTCTTCAGGATTACCTAAACCGTAATTTGCAGAAACAGAAGCAATTACAATAACATCATCAAAAGATAAAAGTGATGCTGTTGCACTAAGTCTTAATCTTTCTAATTCCTCATTTATTGAAGAGTCTTTTTCAATAAACAAATCACTTCTTGGAATATAAGCTTCTGGTTGGTAATAATCATAATAAGAGATAAAATACTCCACATGATTATTTGGAAAAAATGCCTTAAATTCTGAATATAGCTGTGCGGCAAGCGTTTTATTATGTGTCATAATCAAAGTTGGTCTTTGTGTTTTTTCAATAACTTTTGCCATTGTATAAGTTTTTCCACTTCCAGTTACACCAAGAAGAGTATTATACTTTTCACCTTTTATTATTGAATCACTTAAAGCTTTTATTGCTTGTGGTTGATCTCCTGCTGGTTCATACTCACTTACTACTTTAAACTTTGCGATAATCTATCCTTTATTGCTTATATGTTGTTAGAAAATAAAAAAGTATTGATATCTCTTTATTTGTCCAAATAACATCATCACTTAAAATATTTTTTGAAGCTTTTATATCAACATTGGCTTTATACTTTAATAAAATAGTTTGAATAAAACTATTTAATGACTTATTATCAAGGTTAAGTATATTTTTATGAAATAGCTTTTCTTTATTTGGTATAAAAAAATCTTTATCATTTTTATAAAGATTAAGTAACATAGATATTTGCCAACTATGCCACTCTTTTTTTTCTAATTGCTTTGTATTTAAACTTTTTATATCTAATACTTCAAAAGTATGAAATATTTTTCTTACTATATTACTATTTGTTGCAAAATCTAATCTCTGTATTTTCAAAGGCAATTCAAGTTGACTTATATGGATATGATTTTTTATTTTTGGATTTATATTTTTAAGTTTTGTAGCTTTTCTTTTATTATAAAAAATAAAAGGTAATGATAAAAATATAACTGCAATTATAAAAAATAAAAACTCTAAATTCATAAACTTACTTTCTTGAAAATATTTTCCTTTAGTACCATATACTCACTACTACAACAAAGAGAAGGTACATTTACATATCTTTTATTTCCAAAGTCATACTCTTTACCTTGGTGAAAGTGTCCTTCAATAATAATATCTGCTTCAAAATTTTCAACTCTTTTTTTTGCTAACTCTTCAAAAGCTGTAAAATTATGGCAAATATTTTTCTTCATCAAAGAATAATATATCTTTTTTGAAATAAAATTATTATAATCAATAGAGTTTAAAAACTTCAATAACTTATGGTTTCTAATAATTTTACAATAAATATTATATAAATTTGGAGTAAAATTATCTCCATGTGAAAGTGCAAGTTTTTTATTTTGATACTTCATAAAAATAGCTTGATCTTCTCTTTTTACTACTAAAACATCTAAAAAAAGAGGTTTCATGTTGTAATCATGATTTCCTTCTAAATATATTATTTTTATCTGTTTTGCAAGTTCATTTATTATATCAATAAGCTTTTGATTTTTTTTTACAAAATAACTGCTTTCAGATGAGATAAAATCAAACATATCTCCCATCAAAAAAAGCTGTTCAGTCTTAATCTTTTTAGATTTTAGTTTTTCTAAAAAGATTAAGAACTCTTGATTCTTTTCATTATAGTGCGAGTCTGCTACAAAGATTGCACCATCATTTATATTAAGGTGCATAGGCAATTTTAGGTATTCCTTCGCCCTCTTCAAAGCCACACATAATATTTGCGTTTACAACAGCTTGTGAAGATGCTCCTCTTAATAAATTATCAATTGAAGAGTTAATAAAAAGTGCTTTGCCATTTCTTGCTACAAAAATATCACAAAAGTTTGTTCCTGATGTTGATTTTATATCAACTGCACTATTTCTAACTCTTACAAACTCACTATTTTTATAACTTTTTTCTAATATAGTTTCCACATCAACTTCATCTTTTAAGCTTGCATAAACTGAAACTAACATTCCCCTTGTAACAGGTATTAAATGTGGTACAAAGTTAACACTAAAATCTTTATCTTTAAGAAGTTTAACTTTTTCTTGAATCTCAGGCATATGTCTATGTTTGAAAGGATTATATGCATGAGTATTTTCGTTTATATGAGCAAACTGTGTTATCTCATTTAACTTTTTACCTGCACCTGTAACTCCTGATTTTGCATCAATAAATATTGGACTATTTTCATCAATATAATCCACAAAAGGAAGCAAAGCTAAAAGTGAAGCTGTTGGATAACATCCAGGGTTTGCAACTAAGTTTGCATCTTTTAATTGATTTTTATAATACTCAGGTAAGCCATAGACTGCACTTGAGATATTTTCTTTATCTTCATGGGGACAATAGTGTTTTTCATAATTTTCAAGTTCTAATCTATAATCAGCACTTAAATCAACTACTTTAACACCTAAAGCTAATAACTCTTTTGCAAAAGACATAGATGTTTTATGTGGTAGTGCTAAAAAAGCAAGTTTTGCAACTTTTGCAACTTCATTTGCATTTGCTACTTCCACAGGCATATCAATTAGCCCTTTTAAGCTTGGATGCAAATCTTGTACATTTATATCTCCCGTTGAGTTAGCTATATATGAAATATTAAATTTTGAATGAGTAATTAATATTTTTATTAGCTCTAAACCAGTATAGCCACTAGCTCCAATAATTGCTACATTCATTATAAATTTATCTCCTTGTAATAAACTTCTAATACTTCAAAAGTTCTAACACCTCCTGGAAGTGTAGCTTGAAGTTCATCTCCCTCTTCTTTTCCCATTAACTGTTTTGCTAAAGGTGAATTAAAAGAGATAAATCCTTTTTCCGCATTTGATTCTATTCCACCAACAATTGTATAAGTATACTCTTCTTCTGTATCAACATCTACTAAACTAACAGTTGAACCAAAACTAACTTTATCATGTGGTAGTGTTGAGGGATCAATAATTACTGCTTTACTAATAATATTGCTCAATTCTGCAATTTGTGTATCAATTAATTTTAATTTATCTTTTGCAGCATGATACTCAGCATTCTCTTTTAAATCTCCTAATTGTCTTGCTTCATCTAAAGCAATAACAGTTTGAGGTCTCTCTTTTGATTTCAAGAAGTCTAGATTTCCTGTAATTTTTTCATATCCATCTCTTGTCATAGGTTCTTTTTCCATCAACGACTCCATAAATTATTTTATGCTATAATATCTAAAATTTTTAAAAGAGTAGATTAGATGAGATATGATAGAACAAAAAAACTATTTGGTGAAGAAAACTTTAATAAATTTACAAAAGCAAAAATTATACTGCTTGGAGTTGGTGGAGTAGGAAGTTTTGCCCTTGATGCACTTTATAGGACAGGTGTTACTGATATTACTATTGTAGATTTTGATACTTATGAAGAGTCAAATTTAAATAGACAAATGGGTAGTGAGGGTAACATTGGAAAAGTAAAAGTTGAAGCATTAGCACAAAAATATCCAAAAGTGACACCAATTCATGTTAAGATAACAAAAGAGTGGATTGATAACTTTGATTTTTCACAATTTGATTATATTTTAGATGCAATAGATGATGTAACACCTAAAGTTCATCTAATAAAAAAACACTATACTAAAGTAATTAGTACAAGTGGTGGAGCTAAAAGAATTGATCCTAGTAAAATTGAGTATTTATCTATTTGGAAAACTTATAATGACCCTTTTATTAGAAAAATAAGAACTGAGCTTAAAGCACAAGGGTTCAAAAAGAAGTTTAAAGTAGTTTTTTCTTCAGAAGAGCCTTTATGTATAGAAAAAGGAAGCTTTGAAGGAGTTACAGGTTCATTTGGTCTTATGATGGCTTCTGTAACAATAAAAAAATTGTTAAATAAGAAGAAGTAAAATAACTTTTATAAAAAAGTTGATTATAAGAAAAAAAGATATATAATTTAAGTATCACATAAAAAGGAATAATATGAGCGATATTAATAGTAGCGTTGAACAAATGACACAAGGCCATAAAAGAAATGTTCAACAATTAGCCGTATTTTACACTAGTCATAACAATATTTATGCAATCAATATTGCAAAAGTAAAAGCTTTTGTTATTAAAGAAGAAGTAACAATAAATGACACACCAAGTGATTCAAATATAATTGCAGGTATTGCTACTATTAGGGGTGAACCTGTTACTTTAGTAAATTTAGATGCATGGCTAGGCCAACAAAAGATGCAAATAGATGAGTATAAACTTATAATATATTGTGAATTTAATCATAAAAAAGTAGGATTTTTAATTAAAGATATGTTAGATATCGTTGAAAAAACTACTGAAGAGTTAAGACATACAGAAGAGACAAACTCAAAAATAACATATACAACTTATGTAAGAGTTAATGATAAAGATGAATTATGTACTGTATTTAATGCTGAACAACTACTAAAAGATATTGGTTGGACAGGTGATGGACAAGATGAAGTTAACAAATATGTTGATGCTCCATTAAACTCTGATAAATTAGTTCTAGCAGCAGAAGATTCAGGAGTTGCAAGGGAAGTATTAAGAAAATTTTTCCAAAAAGCAAAATTAAAGTTTGAAATTTATAACAATGGTGCTTTATTACTTCAAAGAATACAAGAAGTAGATCCTAAAAGCATAGGTTTAATTATAACAGATATTGAGATGCCAGAAGCTGATGGTTTCCAAGTTGCATCTTTTATAAAAGATAATAGTTCACACAATTTTATTCCTGTAATAGTTAACTCATCAATGACAACAGATGCTGTTAAAAATAAAATGAAAGATATTGGTGTTGATGGTTTTATTGGTAAAACAGATGTTCAAGCCTTATATGAAGCTACTAAAAAATTCCTACTTAATTAATATTAGATGAGACTTTGCTCATCTAATATTTTATTTAGATTCTAACCAAGTTTTTAGTAGTTCTATTTGTATATTTGTCTGTTTTGTAGATGTTCCACCAAATGAATCTCTTGCATTCATTGAAGCTTCTAAATCAAGATAATTTAAAATCTCCTCATCTATATTACTAATTTGTTCATTTGAGTTTCTTATTTCTTCAATTGTTAGTTCACTAATATCTTTATTTAATTTATTTGCTGTTGCTACTACATCTTTTGTAATATAATAAGCTGTTCTAAAAGGCATATTTTGTTTTTGTACTAAATAATCAGCCAAATCAGTAGCACTCAAATGCCCTATTTTACAAGCATTGTACATCTTATCTTCATTTACAATCATAGTTTTAATTACTTCATTTAAGATTGCAAGGGATACTTCTATTGTCTTAACAGAATCAAATACGCCCTCTTTATCCTCTTGTGTATCTTTATTATATGCTAGTGGTAAACCTTTCATTACTGTAAATAATGAAATCAAATTACCATATGCTCTTCCTGTTTTACCCCTTAAAAGTTCAGGAACATCTGGATTTTTCTTTTGTGGCATAATAGAAGAAGTAGTTGCATATTCATCACTCATTCTTACAAATTGGAACTCATATGAAGACCAAGTTACAAGCTCTTCTGAAATTCTACTTATGTGCATTATTGTTGTACTTATATTAAATAAAATCTCCAAAGCAAAATCTCTATCACTTACACTATCCATTGCATGAGTTGTAGGTGAATAAAATCCAAGTTGTGAACATGTACTATCTCGATTTATATTATGAGGTGTTCCAGCAAGGGCAGCACTTCCTAAAGGTGAAAAGTTATTTCTTTCATATGAACTTTCAAATCTTTCATAATCTCTTTTAAACATGTTTGCATAAGCTAGTAAATGGTACCCAAAATTGATAGGTTGAGCATGCTGTAAATGTGTCATTCCAGGTATTAAAGTAGTTGTATGTTTTGAAGCTACATTTACAAAAGTATTAATTAACTCTTTTATTTGTTGTTTGATACTTATATTTTTATCTTGTACATAAAGTCTAAAATCAGTTGCAACTTGATCATTTCTACTTCTTGCTGTATGAAGTCTTTTTCCAGCTTCACCTACAATTTCAGTTAATCTACTCTCAACTGCCATGTGAATATCTTCATGCTCTATTTTAAACTCAAATTCACCACTTTCAATCTCTTGTTTTACTTGTAAAAGTCCTTTATGGATTGCTTCTTTATCTTCTTTTGATAAAATCCCTTGTTCAAAAAGCATTTGGCTATGTGCAATTGAGCCTTTTATATCTTGCGCATAAAGCTCTTTATCAAACATAACAGAAGCATTAAACTCATCTAATATTTTTGCATTTGTATTTTTTAAAATTTGATTATTTTGTTTTGACATTAACTCTCTTCCTCAATCTTTTTAATGGCATCTTTTATAATTGCTAATATTTTATCTTTTGCTTCATCTTCATTATTTTCAGGTACATCCCATCCAACAATAGACATATATTTATCAACAAGTGAATTTACATCTGAAATAATAGTATCGTGAAGTTGTTCTAACTCTTTATCTTGTGCAGTCATAATATCCCCTTTTTTAGTATTAAAGGATATTATAACATAACTATGATTGTACGAAAGTTTGTAAAGGCTCTTTTTTAGAAATGCTTGCATACTTTCTCATTCCAAGTACACAATTTATAAAAAATAAGATATTAGATAAAATAAATAAAATTGCTGCTATAGTTATAAATATTTGACTAAAAAAACCATATAATAAAAAGAAAACATATGAAGCCATATAAATATAAAAATGAATTTTAATTAAATCCTCATGAATTATCTCTTTTATTGTTGGAATATCAAAGTATCCTTTTGAACTTAGATGAAACCAACACAAAAATGGAATAATTTTATAAACCATTCCTTGTAATAATGAAAATAAAAATCCAAAAGCAAATAAAATAGTTAAAAAATAAGATGAATCTTGTGGAACAAAGAGCCAATTTAGCATTGCTATTACAAGAGAATATAAAGATACTTTCCAATACCAAAGTGTTACATCAGAAACAGGTCTTCTTCTATTATTTAACGAGTTTAGTCCATGAAATGCATATATAACAAAAAATATTGCAAATAGTACTTTATAAATATAAAAATTAAGATCTAAAAATGCAAAAGCAAAATAAGAAATAATAAGTAAAAATATAGATAAAGGAAGTCTATTTTGAACTGATTTAGGAAAATCTAAAGCAACATAAAACATAGGTATTACTTGAAATGACACACCAATAATAAGTAATGCAGCAAAGCCAAATATACCAAGTAAAATATGAATATTTACAAAAGATAAATAGTTTGAACCCATATTACCACTTAAATGTGCACCAGCTAAATGTAAACCTAAAAGTGCTGTTAAAACTCCTGCAATAGCAAATAGTTTCATAACATTTACCGTAGAAGTAACATATTTTACTTTAAATAATAGTCTTATTGCTGTAATAAAGAAAGTCAAAAAAGATATAGCTAGACAAACAATCGCTGCAATTAAAAACTCATTTTGATAGTATAAAAACTTCAATACAAAAAATATAGTTCCCAATGTTAAAAAAGTATGTACAACTGTTGCAAAAAGCTTGGCTCTTTTAATAGGAGCACCTGCAAGTACAGGCATCATTTGTTGCATTGCACCAAAAATTATCATTGATAATACACCTAAAGTAAACATATGTACCATAGCTATTGTTTCACTTGAGAACCTATTTGTTATAAGTTCTGCTGGATAAATTAAAAACATTACGCCAATTAGCATAGCGAAAATTGGTGCTGTTAAAAAAAACCTAAAAGGTACAGAAATTGGTGGTGCTTGATCTAATGATAATCCTTGGTTAAACATTTAATTCACTCTTTTTAATTCTTTCATTTTTTCTATAACTGAACTTTTTTGTTCTTGTATATGAGCATCAGCCATTGCATAAAGCATTTGCTCTTCTTTCATATTATGTTGTTGCGTAAGCATCATCAAACTTTCACTTAATCCAAAAAAATGATTCTTATCTTGCTTAGCAATATCTTCTCTCATTTGAGAAACAACATTTAGCATTTGTGCATGTTCCATTCTCATAACTTGAGTTGGTCCATTTGTCATACCAGTAATTTCTTCAAAAACTGGAAACATAACTTTTTCTTCCATATCAAAATGAGTTTGCAAATCTTTTGCAAATCTTTCAAAAGTTTCTTCTGATTTTACCCAGTCTTGTGAAGCTACTGCATTTTCCATATTTGCAAACTCTTCATCACAGTCTCTATGATCTTGTGTAAGAAAAGATTTAATTGTTTCTTCCATAATTTACCCTTATATGTTTTATAAAATTGTACATAAAAAAATAAATTAATAGATTGATGAATATCAATAAAAGAGAGAACTCTCTTTTATTTGATAGATTTAAATAGGTAAAACTCTTAAGTTTTCGTCAATTTTTTGTTTTAATATTGACTCAATAGCATATAATGTTCCAGTACTTCCAGAAGCACATCCAGAACATGCACCTAAGTATCTAATATATAAGTCATAATGAGGTAAGTTTTCTTTAATATCAATAATTTCCATATTACCACCATCCATTACAAGCATTGGTCTAATATCTTCATCTAAAACTGAATCAATTGCTTTAATTCTTTGAACTAAAGTCATCTTATCAAAAGTTAATGCACCACTTGCACTTGCATCAGCTGCATCTTTTAATTTTTCTTCATCCATTGAAGCTCTTGTATCTTTTAAAATATCTACTAAGTAAATATCCTTTTCTTCATGTCCACCTGGTTTGATACATGATTTACAAAATGCACCTGCTTTTGTATAATCTGTAATCTCTTCAACTGTTTTTAAATCATTAATTTTAATTACTTCTTTAATAGTTGCTAATGAAACTCTTGCACATTCGCAAACAATCTCTTCTTCTTCAAGAGATTCCATATCAACACCTTTATATTGTGATGCTGCTTTTTTAATAACATCATATGCCATAACAGAACAGTGCATTTTTTGAGGTGGAACAGCAGGAGTATCTGGATTATCTCTTAATGCTTTTTCAACATCAATATTTGTAATCTTAATTGCTTCATCAACTGTTTTACCTACACATAACTCAGCCATAACATCACTTGATGCAATTGCAGTACCACATCCAAAAGATTTAAATTTTGACTCTAAAATTTTATCTGTAGCTTCATCAACTGCCCAATAAAGTCTAACTGCATCACCACATGATTCTGCACCAAAATCAGCAATAATAAGTTTTGCATTTAACTCTTTTGCTCTTTCTTCTGTAATTTCCCCTTGATGTTGAGGGTTATTCATTCTATTTACAACTTGATCTGAATACTCATCCCAAATAGATCCACTAACTAAATCATTTTTTGCCATTTTATTATTCCTTTATATTTCTTTTTATAACCCAGATTCATGTGATTTTGGTGCATATGCATAAGAACTTGATAAGTTTCTTAATCTTTTAACTGCATTTACAATTACCTCAATCGCATAATCAATTTGTTCTTGTGTATTAAATCTACTTAAACTAAATCTAACTCCAGTATGTGCTAACTCACTATCACTTCCAAATGCATTCATTACTGGATTTGCTTCTAAATCTTCAGATGCACATGCACTTCCTGTACTTGCACCTATTCCTTTTTGATTTAAATCCCATAACATAGACTCACCCTCAACACCTCTAATTGAAATAAGTGTTGTATTTGGAGTTCTATTTTCAGTTCCACCAATAACAAGTGTTTCAGGTAGTTCTAAAATTGCATTTTCAAGTCTATCTCTTAATTTTCTTACATGATTATCTTCATAAGCTAAAGCCATTTCATTTGTAGCTAAATGCATAGCATATCCCATTCCAACCATTGACGCAACATCAACTGTACCTGCTCTTTTACCACCCATTTGTTCACCACCGTGTAATAATGGAGTTAATTTAACACCTTTTTTAATATATGTTCCACCAACACCTTTTGGTCCATGAAATTTATGTGCTGAAAATGACATGAAATCTAAATTTGCTTTTTGTACATCAACAAGAACTTTTCCAATAGCTTGAGTTGCATCTGAATGAAATAGTACATTTGCTTCTTTACAGATTTTTCCAATTTCTTCAATAGGAAAAAGTTTTCCAGTTTCATTATTTGCCCACATAATACTAACTAAAGCTGTATCATCTTTAATATTTTCTTTTACTGTATTTGCTTCAATAACGCCATTTTCATTAACTGGTAAATACGTAACACTTACTCCTTGTGCTTCTAAAAATCTACATGCTGCTGTAACTGCTGGGTGTTCTACTTCTGAAGTTACAATGTGATTTTTGTCACCATTTAATATCTCATCAACCCATACACCTTTTATTACTGTATTAATACTTTCAGTAGCATTTGAAGTAATAATAATATCATCTTCATCATCTGCATTTATTCCAGTATATAAATAATCTAATGCTTCCATCATTTTTGGATGTGTTCCAGCTCCAAATCTATGTAAAGAGTTAGGATTACCATAAGTTTCACAGAAAAATGGTTTCATCTGTTCAAAAACTAGTGGATCAACCATTGTTGTAGCATTGTTATCTAAATAAACTTCCATCATATTTCTTTTCCTAATCGATAATTTAATTGTATTACCATTTAATTTTTTGTATTATATTTAATATAGGATAAAATTTGTCTTAATTAAATAAGCTAAACTTTGTTATTTACTAAAAGTAACAAATTTTTAAAATAATATTTTATCTTTAATATTATTTATATTCACTTTGATATGATGATTGAAAAAATTAATCTTAAAAGTTGATAGAGTTTTTACTAATAAATAGATATTATAAATTAAATTTTTTTTATACACGAAGGATTAAAATGAAAAAGTTAGTTTTACTAATATTGTCAGCTACTTTTCTTTTATTATTTTCAGGATGCTCTGATTCAAATAATGAGAAGAAAGAAGAAAATAAAATATTAAAAGTTGGAATGGAATTAGCATATCCTCCATTTGAAATGAGTGACAAAGATGGAAACCCAACAGGTGTTTCTGTGGACTTTGCAAAAATGATTGCAAGATCAATGAATAAAGAATTAAAAATAGAAAATATTGCTTGGGATGGTCTTATTCCCTCACTTAAAACAGGAAAAGTTGATATGATTATTTCTTCTATGACTATTACAAAAGAGAGAAAAAAATCAATTAATTTTTCAATTCCTTATGCAAAAACTGCTTTAGCAATACTTGCAAATAAACAATCAGGAGTTAAAACTATTGATGATTTAGACCAAATGGGTAAAACTGTTGCAGTAAAGAAAGGTTCAACTGGTCACATTTATGCACAAAAACATTTAAAAAATGCAAACGTTTTAGTTTTTGATAAAGAAAATGCTTGCGTTTTAGAAGTTGTTCAAGGAAAAGCTGATGGTTTTTTATATGATCAATTAACTATATATAGAAATAATATAAAGCACAAAGATACAACTGTTGCACTTTTAAAACCTTTCCAAAAAGATTTTGAATATTGGGGTGTTGCTTTAAGAAAAGATGATACTAAACTAAAATCACAAGTTGATGAATTTATAAAAAAAGCAAAAGATGATGGAACATTTGATGACTTTGCTTATAAATATTTAGAAGATGCAAAAAAGACATTTGATAAATTAAATATATCTTTTTTCTTTTAGGAGTTAACTATCAAATTCAAAGATTATTTTATAAATGAATTATCACATAACAAGCAAGACTCTTTAAGTAAAAGAGTCTATGCTTTTAATCTAACAATATTAACAATCACCGTTTTTGCTATTTTGTACTTTATGTTTTCAAATGTAAGTTATGATTTTGCTTGGGATAGTGTTTTTGAATATAGGCAAAAATTTATTGATGGTTTTTTTATGACTATTCTTATTTCTATATTTGCATTAATTTTAAGTCTGATTATAGGCTTATTTTTTGCTTATGCTCAAAATTCTAAATTAATTTTTCTAAGATTTTTTGCAAGGTTTTATATAGAAATAATTAGAGGAACTCCCCTACTTGTTCAAATATTAATATTTTTCTATGTTTTTGCTAATAATCTTGGATTTGACAATAGATACATAGTTGGTATTTTTATACTTGCTATTTTTGCTGGGGCTTATGTGTGCGAGATAATTCGTGCAGCTATTGAATCGATTGAAGTTGAACAATATGAAACAAGCATAAGTTTAGGAATGACTAACTATGAAATGTATAGATATATAATCTTTCCACAAGCTTTTAAAAGAATGCTTCCAGCTTTAACTGGTCAATTTGCTACAATAATAAAAGACTCTTCTTTATTATCAATTATATCAATTTCTGAATTTACAATGAATGCACAAGAAGTAAATGCTTATACATACTCTACATTAGAAAGTTATATACCTTTAGCAATTGGTTATTTATTACTAACTTATCCTATATCATTTTATACTAATCGACTTGAAAAAAGTATCAAATAACAAAATACTATCTTTACAAGAAGACATAATTATGCTACAATTTCCTAAATAAGACAATTAATGTCCTATTTAGGAGTTTTTATGAAAAATGAGACAATAAATAACGTTATACAAAATGATTATAGCCTTGGGTTTGAGACAATTGTAAACTCAGATACTTTTCCAAAAGGCTTAAATGAAGATGTAATAAAAGCAATATCTGCTAAAAAAGAGGAGCCGCAATGGTTACTTGATTTTAGACTTAAAGCTTATAAAAAATGGCTTACAATGGAAGAACCAAATTGGGCAAAATTAGGTTATGATAAAGTTGATTATCAAGATATATCATACTTCTCTGCACCTAAAAAGCCACTTGGTTCATTAGATGAAGTAGATCCAGAAATTTTAAAAACATATGAAAAATTAGGTATTCCATTAGAAGAGCAAAAAAAACTTGCAGGAGTTGCAGTTGATGCTGTATTTGATTCAGTATCTGTTAAAACTACATTTCAAAAAGAGCTTGAAGAATTAGGAATAATATTTTGTTCAATAAGTGAAGCTGCAAACAAATATCCAGATTTATTAAGAAAATATTTAGCTTCAGTTGTTCCATATAGTGATAACTATTTTGCAACATTAAACTGTGCTGTTTTTACAGATGGAAGTTTTGTTTATATTCCAAAAAATACAAGATGTCCAATGGAATTATCAACATATTTTAGAATCAATGCTTTAAATACAGGACAGTTTGAAAGAACACTAATTATTGCAGAAGAAGGAAGTTATGTATCTTATAATGAAGGATGTTCAGCACCTATTAGAGATGATAGTCAACTTCATGCAGCCGTAGTTGAATTAGTAGCATTAAAAGATGCACATATAAAATACTCTACTATTCAAAACTGGTATCCAGGGGATAAAGATGGTAAAGGTGGAATTTTAAACTTTGTTACAAAAAGAGGTATTTGTAAAGGTGACAATTCAAAAATATCTTGGACACAAGTTGAAACAGGTTCACTTGTAACATGGAAATATCCATCATGTATTTTAAAAGGAAATAATAGTAGTGGTGAGTTTTACTCAGTTGCTCTTACTTCACTTGCTCAGCAAGCTGATACAGGTACAAAAATGATTCACATAGGTGAAAATACTAAATCAACAATTATTTCAAAAGGTATTTCTGCATTAAATGGCTCAAATGCTTATAGAGGCTTGGTAAAAGTTGCAAAAAGTGCAAAAAACGCAAGAAATATTTCTGCTTGTGATTCACTATTGATTGGTTCAAACTGCTCAGCACATACATATCCATATCAAGATATAAAAAATTCAAGTGCTAAAATTGAGCATGAGGCAACAACTTCAAAGATTTCTGATGAACAACTATTTTATATAAGACAAAGAGGAATTAGTGAAGAAAATGCGGTATCATTAATAGTAAATGGTTTTTGTAAAGATGTATTAGAAGAGTTACCAATGGAGTTCGCAGTTGAAGCAAAAGCGCTTCTTGATGTATCACTAGAGGGTAGTGTTGGTTAAAAAAAGAGGTAAAAAAATGTTAAGTATAAAAAATTTAGATGTAAGTATAGCAAATAAAGAGATTTTAAAAGATTTCAATTTAGAGATAAATGAAGGTGAAGTTCATGTTATCATGGGTACAAATGGTGTAGGAAAATCTACACTTGTTAAAGCTTTAAGTGATCACTATGATTGCGAAGTAACAAAAGGCGAAGTAACTTTTAAAGGTAAAGATTTACTAGAACTTGATGCAAGCCAAAGAGCAAATGAGGGATTATTTATGAGCTTTCAAAATCCTGTTGAAGTTCATGGTGTGAACAATATGTATTTTTTAAAAAGTGCAGTAAATGAAAAAAGAGCTTATAAAAATGAAGAAGAAGTAAATTCTGCACAATTTTTAAAAGAAGTAAAAGATATTATAAAAAAATACAATATAAATAATGAAGTTATAAAAAGAAATGTAAATGAAGGTTTTAGTGGTGGAGAAAAAAAGAAAAATGAAATGCTTCAACTTTTAGTACTAAAACCTGATTTAATTATGTTAGATGAAATAGACTCAGGACTTGATATTGATGCAATAAAACTTGTAGCAAATGCTGTTAATTCTATGCTTGATGGCAAGCGTTCAGTTTTGATGATTACGCATTATGATAGATTATTAGAGTTAATAAAACCTGATTTTGTACATATTATAAAAGATGGAAAAATTGCAAAATCAGGAGATTATAATCTTGCTTTAGAACTTCAAAAAAGAGGTTTTGAGGGATTAGGAGAGGATAATGAAAGTAGTTGAGATAGAAAACTTAAATCTTGATATTTTACCAACTAAAAAAGTAGAAGAGTTCAGAAGCTTTAATATTTATCCTATTTTTGAGAAAGATTTAGATTTTGATATTGAAAAAGATTTAGATTTAAATCAATATTCATACTTAAAAGATGAACATTTTTATAATATCTTTTTAGTAAATAATGAATTGGTTTTTGAAAATGAATTAAATAAATTTTTAGAAGTATCTTATGAAAAATTTGAAGATAGTGTAAACAAACTATATACTTTAAATAGTTATATAAATAAAGAGACTTTAAATTTAACTATTAATGAAAATCTTGATAAACCTTTAAATATAATTTCGATTTTTCAAGGTAATAATAAATTTTTTACAAACTCTTTAAATATAAACATAAAAGCAAATGTAGATATTTTAGAGACTTTTCACAATGACTTGTCAAAAGATTTTTTAATAAGTGCAAATAGAAAATATACAGTTTTAGAAGATGTAAAAGCAAATATTGCAAAGATTCAAACTTTACAAAATGGAAATATTATTACAAACTATAAAACTGATTTAAAAAGTAATGCAATACTTAATCTTGTAAACTTAGAGTATAAAGCAGATCTTGCTTTAAATATCTTTGATAGCAAACTAGAAAATGAGAATGCAATTTTAAATATTGATGGAATTGTAAAAAATAAAGCAAAACAAAGAAGTGGTAATATTGCTTTTATTGAGCATATTGCAAAAAGCACAACAAGTGATATTAAAATAAAACATCTTTTAGATGAGAGTGCCCATTGTCTTTTTGATATAAGTTCAACTGTTCAAAACAGCGCACTTTATTCAAAAGCTTTTCAAAATAGCCAAACTATTATTTTAAGTGATGATGCAAAAATAAATGCAAATCCAAGACTTCAAATTTATATTGATGAATTAGAAGCAGCACATGGTGCAAGTTGTGGTACTTTAAATGAAGATGAATTATATTATTTATGCTCAAGAGGTATAAGTAAAGCAAAAGCAAGAGAGATGATTATTGACTCTATTGAACTACAAGTTATTAGAGAAATTGAACTAAAAGCAATTAGAAGATATATCAAAAATCTAAAAAGGATAAATCATGTATAAAAAAGATTTTCCTTTTTTTAAAAATAGTAGTGTAGTCTATCTTGATAATGCAGCAACAACACAAAAACCAAAAGAAGTTGTTGATAAAGTAGTTGATTATTATACAAACTTTTGTTCAAATACACATAGAAGTAACCATGGGGGTGCAAATAAAGCCACAAAAGAGTTTGAAGCAACAAGAGACACATTAAAAGATTTTATAAATGCACCTCAATCAAAACAGATAATTTTTACAAAAGGTGTAACTGAGTCTTTAAATATGATAGCTTCAACTTTTGCAAAAGAGTTTAAAACTATTATTATCTCTTCATTGGAACATCACTCAAATATTACTCCTTGGCATATGCAAGGAAGAACTTTACATAAAGGACTTGAAGTTGTAAATGCAAAAGATAATTTAGAGTTTGATTTTGAACACTTTGAAGAGCTTTTAAAAAATAACCCAAACTCTTTTGTAAGCATAACTCATGTTTCTAATGCATTTGGTGTTATACATGACATAAAAAAAATTGCACAACTAACACACAAATACAATAGCTACTTACTAGTAGATGCAGCGCAAAGTTTGGCTCACTTTGAGGTTGATGTTCAAGATTTAGATGTGGATTTTTATGCTATGTCTTCACATAAAACATTTGGACCAACAGGCGTTGGAGCTTTATATATAAAAGAAAACCTACTTGAAAAACTTCCTGTTTATCAAACAGGAGGAGCTACAATTAATGATGTAAGTTTTGAAAGAAGTATTATGTTAGATGCTCCATATAAATATGAAGCAGGAACACAAAATATTGCAGGAGTAATTGGCTTTAAAAAAGCACTAGATTACTTAAATAAAATCACACTAAAAGAAGTTTACAAACTTGAACATGAATTATGTACTTATTTATATACACAATTAAAAAAAGTTGAAAATATCATCTTATATAATGATACTAAAAATTCAACGGGAAGTAGAAGTTTTAATATAAAAAATTTAAACAGTGAAGATATCGGTATTTTACTTGACAAAATGCATATAGCAGTAAGAGCTGGTCACCATTGTGCGCAACCTATTATGAAAAAATTAAATATTGATGGTACAATAAGAGTAAGTATTGCTTTTTATAATACAAAAGAAGATATTGATATCTTTATAAAAGGTTTAAAAAAAGCGATTTTAATGCTAAAGGATTAAGATGGTTGAAAATAAAATTGATGAGATAAAAGATGATTTAGAACTTTTTGATGATGATTTACAAAAATATGAATATATAATTGATTTAGGTAAAAGTTTAGAACCACTTGAAGAAAAACATAAAAAAGATGAAAATTTAGTACAAGGCTGTACTTCAAAAGTTTGGTTAATATGTGAAAAAAAAGATGATATTTTAGTATTTAAAGCTGACTCAAATGCAGCAATTGTAAAAGGTTTAGTAAAAATATTATTATCAATTTTTTCAGGAATGAAAGCTCAAGAAATTATAGATTTTGATACACAAGTTTTACAAAAACTAAATCTTCAAGAGATTATTACACCAAATAGACAAAGCGGTGTACAAGGTATGATAAAAAGAATAAAAGAGTATGCAAACGCCTTTGCATAAGGAGAAAATATGAGTAATTTTACAAAAGAACAAATAGAAGATGTAGAAAAAAAAATAATATTTAATTTAAAACAAGTATATGATCCAGAAATTCCAGTAAATATTTATGATTTAGGTTTGATTTATAAGATAGAAATAGAAGAAAAAGAGCCTTATTTACATGCAACTGTTACTATGACTCTTACAAGTCCTGCTTGTCCTGTTGCTGATGCATTGATTGATCAAGTAAAGTATGTGACACAAGCAGTTGATTTAGTAGATGAAGCTTATGTTCATTTAGTATTTGATCCACAATGGGATAAAGAGATGATTTCAGAAGAAGGTAAAGATGAGCTTATGATGAATGGAACGATAATTTAAACTATTATGCTTCTTTAAAAGAGATTATGAGATAATGACGACTAATCCAAAAAAAGAAGCATAATGGCAAAAAATAAGAAAAAAAGTAGTTCAGCATTTACAATTACAGTAGTTGTAGTTGTAATATTTTTTATATTAATAGCTTTTAAAGAAGCAATTGGGATTGGAGATAGTATCTTTTCTCCTAATACAAAAAATTCAAACTCTGTAAATGAGCATATTCCACCAAAGTTAAGATGGGAAAAGTCTTTTAGATTTGGAGATGAAAAAGAGAAAGAAAAAGGTGGAGGAAACTTTTTACAGTATCAAACAGACAAAAATAAAAATAAATAAAACCAATTAAAAAGGGGGATTACATGGAACTTTTTTATACAATTTTCATGGTAATTATTTTTATTGTTGCAATAATGCTAAGTTATAAAACCTTACAATTCACAAAAACTATGTGGAAGTTTAAAAATAGAAAAAAAGATGGTAGTGAAGACAAAGACTTTAAGTACTTTGATTAAAACTACTTAATTTACAAAGTTTTCCATATTACTTCATTTAGAAGATTTTATGAAAAACTTTGAAATTATTTTATTTTAAACTTTGTTCAAAAACTCTATCAAGTTTAGCAACAGCTAAAAACTTATCATAATATGCTTGAAAATACTTCTGCTTCGCATTTGTAAGTAAGTAGTTTGCATCTGTTAAATCTGTTGGTTTAACAATACCCTCAGAATATTTATCATTGACAATTTTATAGTTTTCTTTTGCTTGTACTAATGCAAGTTTTGCACTATCATAATTTAAAAGTGCAACTTCTAAATCACTTTTTGCTTTTTGATATTGTAATTTTATATCAAGTTTTGTTTTTTGTAGTTGTTCTTTTACTTGTCTCATTTTAAGTCTATTTATATCAATAGTTGAATATTTTATTCCACCATCATATAAATTCCATTTCAATTGAACTTGAGCTACTTTTTGATCATCTGGTTCTAAATCTTTTGGCATAGAGTCATCACCATACTTATTATAAGATAATGAAGCATCAATTGATGGTAAAAAATCACCTTTTGTTGAATCAACTTTTGAATCTATACTTTTAATATTCATTTTTAAAGCTTTGATTTCACTTCTATTATCCAAAAATTCAACTTTATAAGAATCTTTTTCAATAGCTATATTATCATCTAATTCTTCAATTGTTTGCTTTTGTAAATCAATTCCACCTAAAATATTACTCAACTCATATCTTGCAATTTTTAAATCACTTATTGCTCTTGTAAGATTTTGTTTTGCATCTAACATCTTTACTTGAATATCAAGCAAATCATTTTTTGCAATCAATCCTTGTTCAAATCTATTTTTTGAGTCTTCATATTGCTTTTTAAATAGTTTATAAGCAACTTCATATGTATCTTTATTTTTTCTTTTATTTAAAAACTCAATATATGCTGTTTTTGTATTATAAACAATATCTTCTTTAAAGGCAAAAAGAGTCAAATTACTAGCTTTTGCACTATATTTTGCACTTTTTACAAGATTATAATCTGAGAAACCATTAAATAAATTATAAGATAAAACTGCACTTGCACTTGAGTCTCTTTTTAAACTTTCATCTCTTGCTTTACTTCTATCTGTGTAAGCATAAGACAAATCAAGTTTTGGTTTAAAACCTGATTTGTTTAATTCTATATTCTCTTTTGCTTCATCATACTCATAATATTTTTGTTTTAATTCATTATTATTTTTTAATGCAAGATTTACTGCACTATTTATATCTAAAGCATTTGCATTTACTATAAATAGTGTACTTATTAATACTATACTTCTTTTTATCATGCTATTTCCTTACGCTTTACTAACATCAACAGGAGCTTTTACATTTTTTACTTTTTGTTCTAATTTAATAAAAAACATTAAAAGTGCAGGTGTAATAAATATAGTAAATATAGTAGATAATGCTAATCCACCAGTAATTACTGATCCTAAACCTCTATAAAATTCACTTCCTGGACCTGGAATTAATACAAGTGGTAACATACCAAAAATTGATGTTAATGAACTCATATAAATTGGTCTAATTCTAGTTCTAGTTGCTTCAACAACTGCTTTTTTATGCTCAAAACCATGATTTCTTATTAGATTTAAACTTTGGTGAACAATTAAAATCGCATTATTTACAACAATACCTACAAGAATAATAAATCCAAGCATTGTAAGTACATCAAGAGGCTGTGGTGCAATAAAGGCATTTGTCATTGCAAGACCTAAGAAACCTCCAGCTGTTGCAAGTGGTACTGTAAACATAATTACAATTGGATATAAAAAGTTTCCAAATAGTGCTGACATTAGTAAATAAATAATTACTAAGGCTAAAATAAAATTAATACTTAACATATCAATTGTTTGTGATAATTTATCTGCTGTACCACTAATATTTACTTCAACATTTTTTGAAACTTTACCTTCACTTTTTATTTTATCAATTGAACCTTTTAAAATTCCCATTGCTTCTTCAATTGTCATTCCATCTGGTGGAGTGATTTGTAAAGTAATAGTTCTTTTCCCATCTAGGTGTCTTATTTCACTAATACCTGCTGTACTTTGTGAAGTTGCAAGTGAACTTAAAGGAACAATTGAACTATTTGGTAATACAACTTGTGCATTTAAAATATCTTGAGGTGTGTTTATTTGACTATCTTTTGCTTTTACAACTAAATCAATTTTTTTCTTACCATCTTGTTCAAAATCACCTATAATCTTTCCATCCATATAAACATCAGCTATTACACCTAAATCATTTGCACTCATATTTAAAGAACGCAATGCATCTTGATTTGGATGCAATCTAAACTCTGGATAAAGTAACTCAATTGATGGTACAGGTCTTACTTGTCCACCTTTAATGATTTGATTTGCTGCTAAGAATAACTGTGTACCAACATCTGCAATCTCTTGTATACTCTCTCCACTAATATCAATATCAATATTATTACCTTCACCAACACCACTTTCAAAAACACCACTTTGAATTGTTACTCCATAAGTTGATGGAAGTGAGTTTACAATAGGTCTAAATAAAGGTATTAACTCTTTTGCTCTTGATTCATGCATTGAAGTTCCACCAAAAAGGTTAAAATCTCCAAAAGATACAAAGAAAGCTCTATTAATACCAGGGTAACCATCTTTATCTTTATTAAAGTTTGGTTCGACTTGTTTCATTAAATATGCACCCATATCATATCTTTCTTGATAAGATAATCCTGGAGGTGGAATTAAGATATTAAAAATCAAGTTTTTATTTCCTTGAGGAAGGTAATCCATCTTTGGAAATAATAAGAAAATAATACTTAAAGATGAAATACCTAAAATCAGTATTGTCATAACTTTTGTAAATGTATTTTTTAAAGATATATTTACAATACTCATAAATTTTTCAACTATAGCATCACCTAGTTTTGTAAGAGAACTTTTACCCCTTGGCTCTTTTCCACTAATACTTGCAAACTTTTTCCAAAGCATTGGAATAACTGCAATTGAAACAAAAAGTGAAAATGAAACTGCTGATGTTACAGCAATTGCTATATCTTTAAATAATTGCCCTGCTTCATCTTCTAAAAAAACGATTGGTAAAAATACTGCCATTGTTGTAGATGCACTTGCAATTAGTGCTCCCCAAACTTCTTTTGCACCAACATATGCAGCTTCTGGAATACTCATTCCTTCTTTTCTATGCCTATCAATATTTTCTAAAACAACAATCGCACTATCAACTAGCATACCAACGGCAAAAGAAATCCCTGCTAAAGAGATTGTATTTAAACTTCTTCCTAGTAAATCAAGTACAATAAATGTACCAATAACAGAAATAGGAATAGCAATAGATACAACAGCTGTTGGTGAAATTGCTCTTAAAAATAGTATTAAAACAAAAATTGCTAAAGCACCACCAATCATGATATTTTGTTGTACTAAATCAACAGAACCAACAATATAACTTCTTTGGTCATAAATCCATTTTATTTTTAAACCTTTTGGTTTTAAAACGTTTTCATTTAATTCATTTACAGCTGCTTCAACTTCGTTTGTAAGCTTTACAGTATTTACCTCAGAGTTTGGTTGAACCCCTAAAAAAATACCATCTTTACCCATAAACATCGCAACACCACTTGCTGTTTCATATCCAAAATCAACAGTTGCTACATCAGATACTAGAACTCTTTGATCTCTATTTGAAACTAATACTACACTTTCAATATCTTTTGTAGTTGCAAATTTGTTTACAGTTCTAATTCTGTAAGCTCTTCTTCCCATATTTTGAACACCAGCAGATACATCAACATTTTCATTTTTTAGAATATTGATTACTTGATTAACTGTTAAATTATATGAAGCAAGTTTATTAATATCAAAATTTACTTGCATTTGCTGTTCACGACCACCGCCGCCCATTGTCCCAGCAACACCATTAACTCTTTTAATTACTGGTTTTATTTCATCTTCAAAATATGTTTTATATTCATCAATATGCCTATCATTGCCCTCAAGTGTTTGAAGCATCATCCAAATAACAGGACTTGCTGTTGCTGTTTCTATTACAGGTTCATCAACATTATCAGGATAAGAACTTACCTCATCAAGCTTGTTTGACACATCTTGAAGGGCTGATCTTAAATCAGTTCCTAACTTAAAAGTTAAAGTAATCTCACCATAATCATCATTTGCTGATGCTTCATATTCTATTAGATTATTTAAACTTTTAAGTACATCTTCTTGTTCTTCAATAACTTCTCGTTCTATTTCATAAGGAGTGGCACCTGGCCATGTTGTTGTGATTTTTATCTCTGGTTTTGTAACATTGGGAGTAAGTTGGTATGGTAAGCCTTTTAATGACAAAATACCAAACATCACAACAATTAAAACAGAAACGATTATAGTTACTGGATTTTTAATTGAAAACTTAATTAAATCCATTCATTTTCCTATTTATTTAAAACTTTTACTGGTTGCTTAGGAAAAACTCTTTCATTCCCTTTTACAACAATTTTCATACCTTCTTGTAAACCTTGTGCTTTAATACCAGCTTTCAATCCATCAAAACCAATAATTTGTACTGGAATCATATTTGCAATTGATTTTTCGTTTATTGCAAAAACTACATCTTGACCAAATCTTTTAATAACTGCATCTCTATTTATAACTAAAGCATCTTTTTTAATCTCTTTTGCAAGTTTTATTTTTGCTTGTGCTCCATCAAAAATAAACTTATCTTTTACAACTGCTTTAAATCTAACTGGAAATGTTCTAGTTAATTTATCCCCACTTGGAATTGCAGCATAAAGTTTTCCATCAACAGTCATATTTGGTAATTTTATTTTATAAATCTTTGTTTTACTTAATTCATCTACATAACCAATTGGTAGATTAAACATCATTTCTATATTGTTTGTATTTACAATATTTGCAATTTTTGAACCACTATTAACCCACTCATTTAAATTAATCTCTTTTGATACAATTACTCCATCATATGGTGCTTTAACAAGTTTTTTATTTTTTTGTATTTTTAATTCTTGAAGTTTTGCTTCTGATGAAATTAATTTTTGTTTTGCTAATTCGTATGTTAATTGCATATCATCAAAAGTTTTTTGAGCAATTGATTTTTTTTGTACAAGTGCTAAATATCTATTGTAATCATTTTTTGAGTTTTTCAATTCAACTTTTGCTGTATTTACAGCAGCTTGTGCAGCTTTAATTTGTGCATTTAAAATTGATGAATCTATTTTAATTAAAGTTTCACCTTTTTTTACTTTTTTACCAACTTCAAAATATATTTTTTCCACAAGTCCATTTGTTTCACTTGCAAGAACTGAACTATTTTCAAACTTTACAGTTCCTATAAACTCTGTTAGTGGGTTTATCTTTCCTTTTTCTAATGAAGCTACATTTACTAATGCAGGTCCACCTTTTGCAAACAGTGAGCAACTAATCACTGCTAATACTAATAAAACTTTTTTAATCACTTTGTCCCCTTTAAAGTAATCTAATACTTTAATCTTTTTTTATTTCTACTAATTCAAAAAGACTATCTATAAACTTTTTACAAAGTACTTTAATGTCTGTATCATTTTGAGTCATCTTTGTAATAGCAAGTCCTCTTTCATAAACCATAATTACTTCAACTAAATCAATAGCTTCATTTTTCAGCTCACCTTTAGTGATGCCTTCTTGTAAAATTTTAGTCAATTGCACTTGAAAAAATGAACTACAACTACAATTAAAATTTAACATTTGTTCATTTTCTTCACTTAAAACTATTGATAAGTATTCTTTAAATCCATCAAAGTGTTTCATATTTTCTTCACTATCATCAATAGCAAATTTAAAAAAATGGACTACTTTATCTCTTGTAGTTTTCTCTTTTTGAATATTTTTTTCAAACTCATCATGATATTTATCTATATGAATATTTATTATTTCAAAAATTATATCTTCTTTATTTTCAAAATATTCATAAATTGTACCTTTTCCAATACCTGCTGTTTTTGCAGCTTGTGATACCGTAAGCTTTTTTATACCAACTTCGTGTATCAAGTCACTACAAGATAGTGCAATTTCTCTTCTTCTTTCTTCTTTATTTACAATTTTTGGCATCAAACCTCCATAATAATAAGCTAATAGTATAGTCATGTTATTTTATGACTGACTGTCGGTCAAGTGGAATTATATAATTTTTATCTTAATAGAAACTTTTATTATCGACTACTAGTCAATAATAAGTAATTTTTACATTTTTTATTTATAAAATGAGTTTCTAAAAGTAGTGGAAGTAGTATTGATAGGAGTTTACCCTATCACACTATGAGCAGTTTTTTTGATTATTTGTTTGTTGTAAGTAGTTTATGTTTGTTATTTAATAGATATGATTTTATATCTAATCCAGCTTTTGAACAAGCATCTTGTAAACTCTCTTTTTTCTCTAATAATCTTAGAAGAACTTCTATTTTTTTGTTTGTTTTTATATGCGTAATTGACATATTATTCCTTTTTGTTTTTTTATTAATTAGTTTTGTTTAAGTTTAATATCAACGTGAGAATTAATAAGTGCATAAACAGATGAATAATCATCCTAAAGTTTTACAGTATAGCCAAATAAAATATAAAAAGCAAGGGCTTATGTTTTTAATTTATATAATCTTTTTAAGAATCGTTATTAACTTTTAAGTTCAACTAGTGCATAATAGCTTAGAATGATTATTTATAAAGGTATAAAGTATGAATAGAACTAGTGAATCAGATATTGGGAAGCTTATACTAAGACTTACTGTGGCTATTATGATGTTATTTCATGGCTATGCTAAGATTATTCATGGAGTGGGCTTTGTAGAAAATATGCTTATAAAAAATGACCTACCAGCTATACTTGCATTTGGTGTTTATATTGGTGAAATATTAGCACCAATTTTTCTTATCTTTGGATATAAAACTAGATTTAGTGCGTTTATTATTATGTGCACTATGCTAATGGCTGTATATTTAGTACATCCTCATGATATATTTGAAATATCAAAACATGGATCACCTTTACTTGAAACAATATATTTTTATATATTTAGTTGTATTGCAATTATGTTTTTAGGAGCGGGTAAAATCGCAGTTGATTCAAAGTAAAAGTCAAAAGACTTTTACTTTAAGCTTTTTATTACTTTTAATAAAGACTTATAAGTTATATTTAATTCTTCAAATTCAAGTACAGAAAAAATATTTTTTTCTAAATGAATAACTTTAGGAAATAATTCTAAAACTAAACTTTGTCCTTTTTTAGTGATACTTATAGGTTTACTTCTTAAATCTTCTAAAAATACCTCTTTTTTTATATAGTGTTTAATTTCTAATCTTTTTATTATTTTCGTAATTCCACCTGATGAGAATTGCAGTTTATCATACAAATCACTTGGCTTAAATACTTTTTTATCTGCTTCATGTAAAACTATTAGTAAATCTAATTCAGCAAAGCCAATATCATAACTTGATAAAAGTTTTTCAACCTCTTTTTTTAAAAGTTCATTTAAGTTATAAACTTTTGAAGCTATCTTATATATAGGATTTGTTTTTGTATTATTTTGTTTTTTAATAATACTTGTTTTTGAAGCCATAATATTTCCTTTATTTCTTTATCAAAATATCCACAAGTCTATTTACAAAAGGTGCCACAAAAAACACCGAAGGAAAAGCTATAAAAAATGCTTTTATAAAAGCTGTTATCCATTTGTATACAAACTCATCAATAAACCATAAATTCAAAAATGTAATAGCAAAACTCATGATAAAAGTCATAAGTAATGCCATCAAAAATGAAAATACCAATCGTCTATATTTTGCGTTTATCAATATTCTTCCTTATAGTATTATTTATTTTTATAAATTTAATTAATACCATAAAACTAATTAATATTTAAGAAGAGCAAGATAATTTTAAATTTGCAAACTCTTTTGGAGTTGCTTTTGCATACCTTTGAAAATCTTTATGCTCATCAAAAGGGTTTTGGGCAATATTTAATAAATCATTTACTAAAGTAAAATCATCCTCTTGAGCTTTTTGTATTGCCTCTTCTAACATATAGTTTTTTATTATGTATTTAGGATTAACCTTTTGCATACTTTCACATCTTTGATTTTGAGTTCTTGGATCTAAAAGTAAAACTTGCTTATACTCTTGTAACCACTCTTTCATAATTAAAGGATAAATACAATTATCTAAAATAGATGAAAAATCATCTAAATTTTCAAGTTGTGATAATTTATAAAAAAATAAATTATAATCTATTTTTGAAGACTCTAGTGCTTTTAGCAACCTAATAATCAAATCAATATTTTTATCTCCACTTAAAGTTATATCAAGACCTAACCTTTTGTTCATAAGTTCTAAATACTCTCTTTCGTGTTGTGAAAAAAATGTTTCTAAATAGTTCTTTAATTTTTCAAAATCAGCAATAATACTTAAACAATCAGCTAAAACAAAAAGATTCCACTTTGCAATATATGGTTGATTGTTATAGGAGTATCTTCCTTCTATATCTGTGTCATTGCAAATACAATGCTTATCAAAATAGTCCATAAAACTAAAGGGCCCATAATCAATAGTTACACCAGAAGCTGATATATTATCAGTATTCATAACTCCATGCATAAAACCATAAGTTTGCCATTTTGCTAAAAGTAAAGCTGTTTTATCAACTAATTCATAGAAAAACTTTTCATATTTATTTTCATCATCTTTTAAATGTTTGTAATTTTCTAATATTACAAAATCAGCCAATGCTGTTATATTTTGTTTTGCATCTTTACTTCTTGCAAAATACTCAAAAGTTCCTATTCTAATCCAAGAATCACTAGCTCTTAAAACAACTGCGCCTTTTTCTGCTTGAAAAGGATTTCTATAAACATTATGCCCTGAGCCAATTATTGCTAAAGCTCTTGTTGTTGGGATATTTAGTGCATGCATAGCTTCACTTATAATATACTCTCTTATACTTGATCTTAAAACTGCTCTTCCATCACCTTGTCTTGAGTAGTTTGTAAGTCCTGAACCTTTTGTTTGTAAATGCCACTTGCCAATACTTCCTAAATTTATAGCCCTTCCATCTCCAAGTTGTGGAACAAAATGTCCAAATTGGTGACCTGCATAAACCATAGAATAAGGCTTTGAACCTTCTAAAACTTTTTTACCATTTAAAAAGTTTATAAACTCATTTGTTTCACACTCATTATAATCAAGACCTATTTCATCACAAAGCTTTTTATTATAAGAGATTAAAAAAGCATTATCTAAAGCAGTTGCATCTAAAAGTTGGTAAAACTTACTATCTACACTATCCAAATATTTTGTTTGTAATTTCAATTCATCTAATTTCATAAAATATCTTTTTATTTAACACTAACAAAATAAGATAAAACTTGTCCTATATTAAAACTATTATATAAAATTTTTAATTGAAAAATAACTTTTAATATAAATGTAAATATAATTGCACAAAGGAATTAAATGATACAAGCGCCCTACTTTAGTTTTAAAAATTATATGAAAGAAAACTATGGAAATACATTGCACTCAATCCCAATTGATTTAGATCTTGGATGTCCAAATAGAGATACAAATGGAATTGGTGGTTGTACCTTTTGTCCCTCAAATGGAGCAAGAGCAGCACAAACTCTTGATACAAATAGTGTGCAAGAGCAGATACAAAAAGCTATTACTTTTTCAAAAAATAGATATAAAGCAAAAGAGTTTATGCTTTATATTCAAGCTTATACAGGAACTTTCACCTCTGTAATAAATCAAAAAAGAGTATATTCGAAGCTTCTTAGTTTATATAATTTTAAAGCTATAAGTATCGGAACAAGACCTGATTGCTTAAATAAAAAAACACTAGAGTATTTAAAAGAGTTAAATGAACAAATTGATGTTTATATTGACTTAGGAGTTCAAACACTAAATGATACAACTTTAAAAAGAATAAATAGAGGTCATGATGCTAGTTGTAGTATCAAAGCAATAAAAAAGTTAAAAGAGTATGGAATAAAAGTTTTTGCACATATTATTGTAGGACTTGAAAAAGAAACAAGAAAAGACTGGCTTCATACAGTTAAAGAATTAGTAAAACATGAAGTTGATGGTATAAAAATTCATAATCTTCATATTATTAAAAATACTTTACTTCACAAAGAGTATGAAAAAAACAAGTTTAAAACTTTAGATGAGTATGAATATGCACAAGAATTAATCTACCTTATAAGAAATATTCCTAAAAATATTGCAATAGTTAGAATAAGTACAGATACACCAAGTAGTGATTTACTCTCTCCAATTTGGCATATGCAAAAAGGTCAATTTGTTGAGTATGTAAATCAACAAATGATTTATGCAGGATATACTCAAGCTGATATGATAAGTAAACAAGAAGAATCTTTACAAAAAGAGAACACTTTTAAATTAAAAGATAAAAGTATAACAGTATGGGATAAGATACATAAAGATTATTATCATCCTAAAAGTGGTGCTTTATTACAAGCAAAAGAGGCTTTTATAAAGCAATCCAAACTAAAAGAAAAATTAGAAAAAAAAGATATAGATTTACTTGATATAGGTTTTGGTATGGGATATAACTCGCTTTGTAGTATCTTTTTAGAAAAAAAACACAAGCTAAACATCACAGCAATTGATAAAAATAGAGTAATTATAAAAACAGCTTCAAAACTTATTGAAGATAAGAACTATTCAAAAATATTAGAAGAGATATTTGAAAAATATAGTTATAAAGATGAGTTTAATAGCTTAAACTTTATAGTTCAAGATGCAAGATTTGCTCTTAAAAACTTAGAAAAAAAGTTTGATATTATATATCTTGATAGTTTTTTACATAATCTAAACGCTTCTTTATTAAGCTATGATTTTTTTAAACTTTTAAAAACTGTACTTAAAAGTGATGGAGTTATAATTTGCTCACAAACAAATCATATAGTAAAAGTTGCACTTGCAAAAGCGAATTTTGTTTATGAAGAGTTTAGCTTAGAAAAAACAGATATAAAAGCTTTAGTGATAAAACATGGGATAAACAGTAGTGATGAGGTATGCTATGAAGATGAATATCTAGTTTATAGAGATAAACAAATCGTTACAAACAAAGAGCAGCAAAGCCTATAAATAGCCTAATATAACTAAATCTAATTTTTTTTATTGTAAAATATTATATATAAGTAAGAAATATAGAGGGAAATATGAATAAAAATATAGAAACAGCATTAAGTCACATAGCAAAGTATGCTCCATTTGAAGACAAAGCAGGAGCTTCACACTTTCCTATTTACAATACTGGAACTTTTGATTTAAAAAAACAAAATGGTAATAAAATTTATGATTATACAAGAAGTGATAACCCAACAAGAGAGATGTTAGAGAATCTTTTTAGTGATGTTGAGGGTGGTGCTGGTTGTGTTTGTACACACACAGGAATAGCATCTGTTGCACTTTTATTTGAAACAGTTTTAAAAGCAAACTCATCAATCTTAGTTGAAGCAGATTGTTATGGTGGAACTTTTAGATTATTAAAAGTATTTAAAGAAAAATATAATATTACAGTTCATTTTGCTAATTTTTTAGAACAAGATAAAGTTGAAGAGATACTAAAAAACAATCAAATAGAGCTTGTACTTTGTGAGAGTCCTACAAACCCAGGTCTTAAAATTATTGATTTAGAACAAATAGCAAATATAGCACATAAATACAATGCACTTTTTGCAGTTGATAACTCACTTGCTACATTTATTTCACAAAGACCTTTAGAGCTTGGAGCTGATTTTAGTCTATTTTCAACTACTAAATATGTATCAGGACATGGAGCTGTTGTCGCTGGTGCTATTGTTGCAAAAACACAAGAGTTAGCACAAGAAATTCACTACTATGCAAATGCACATGGAAGAAGTCAAAACCCAATGGATGTATATCTAATAACACTTGGTATCCCTACTTTGAAAATTAGAATGAAAGAGCATGAACAATTATCTATAAAAATTGCAAACTTTTTACAAGAGCAAGATTATATAAAAAAAGTAACTCACCCAGCACTTAAATCACACCCACAATATGAACTTGCGAAGAAGCAAATGCAGTATATTCCAGGTGTTTTTTGTGTTGACTTTGTAAGTGAAGAACTTGCAGAAAAGTTTATTGAAAATACTAAGATTTTTGGAGAAAAATGCTCTTTTGGAAGTCCAGATTCAAGAGTAGAAATACCTGCAAAAATATCCCATGCAAGTTTTTCAAAAGAAGAATTAGCTGCAATTGGAATAAGTGATAGTACAGTTAGATTTTCAATTGGTTTAGAACACATAGATGATTTAATAGAAGATATAAAACAAGCCGTAAAATAATATGAAAAAAGAACTATTTAAGCATATTCCTTGTGGTGAAACTTTACCTATTAATAACATACATGCTGTATCTGTAAGTATGCCAAGTTTACAAGATGTTATTGATTATGAAGAGCAAACACCACAGATTTTAGAAAAGATAAAAAGTGCTTATCCTAGATTTGTTTTGCATCCATACTTAAAACTTCTAGCAAAGTATATAAAAAATAAATATAAAGTTAGTAATAAATATGAAGTTGTATTACTAAGCTCAAAAGAAGCAGTAAAAATTGTAAGTAATAAATACTTTATTCATAACAAAATTGATATAGATGAACCATTTGGTGTAATTTTAGTATTAAAAGGTACAACACAGCTTCAAAAGGTACTTACATTTATTCAACATGTTGGCTGTAACTTATCTTCAAGATTTGCACAAGACTATTTATATGAAGTAAAAGTTATAAAAACTAAACAAGAAGAAGAGTTAGAAGATGAAAATACAGCTTTACACACAGTAAAACAAACTCTTGCAAAAGCATACAAGCAACCAATAAAAAACATAGGTCTTGCCCCATCTGGAATGAATGCAATCTATTCAGTAATTAGAGGATTAAAAAAGATACAAGAGAAAAATAATAGAACTATTTTAGTTCAATTAGGTTGGTTATATCTTGATACTATGAATATAGTAGAACACCACTACAATAGAACAAAAAAATTCTTAGATATAACAAAGCTTGATGAACTTGAAAGTTTCTTAAAAATAAATGGCTTAAATGTATCTGCAATTATTACAGAAATACCTACAAATCCCCTACTTCAAAGTGTAGATTTAAAAAGATTGAGAGAACTTTGCAATAAATATAATATTGTTTTAGTAATAGATGCAACCCTAGCAACACCATATAATCTAAACTTAAAACCCTATGCAGATATATTAGTTGAATCCCTTACAAAGTTTGCATGTGGAAATGCAGATGTTTTAATGGGAGCAATAATCTTAAATGAAAACTTCAAAATTTCACATATGCAAGGTGAGTTTTTTAAACATCTTGATATGGTATATATAAAAGACATTCAAAGATTAGCTTATGAGATTAAAGATTATAAAAAAAGAGTAAAAAAAATAAGTTCAAATACAAAAAAACTTGTAAAATACTTTGAGCAAAGCTCACTTATAGATAAAATTTATTACTGTTGCAATAAAGAAAATAAACAAAATTATGAAATAGCTATGATTGATGATAATTCATACTCAGGACTAATCTCTGTAACATTTAAAAAAGATTTTAGAACAATATATGATAATCTAAACTTTGCAAAAGGACCAAGCTTAGGTACAGAATTTACACTTCTAATGCCTTATGTTTATCTAGCTCATTATGATTACATCTCTTGTAAAAAAGGTCAAGAGTTTTTAAAAAAAATAAACTTACCTATTGATTTACTTCGTATTTCAGTTGGAACTGAAAATATTGAAGATATTATCAACGAATTTAAAAGAGTAGAAAGTCTTATTTAAGACTCTCTAACCCACCTTTATATTTAATGGGAAAATCAGGCGAGTTTAATTGTAGGGAGTGTTAGAAATTCTGTGTCAATCTGATAAAATAATAAGAAGGATTGACAATGAAAGAAGAAACACAATTTGATTTTAATGAAGCAGTACAACAAC
>NZ_JBSRRO010000008.1:0-66797 GCF_055140965.1 Malaciobacter sp. | reverse complement strand
AAAGCAGTAAAATGATTAAAAGTTAAAAAGATCTGGTTGAGAAGTTCGGTAGTCTTACAAATTCACTAGTTTATGATGGTTGAATTTGCAAGTGGCTCTAAAGAGTTAAATTTTACTTTTTTACAAGTACAAATATTTTCTTTATTTAAATTAAATATATCTTTAAATTCACTATAAATAATCTCATATGCTTTACTTTGCAAATATAAAGTATCTAAATCTCCCTCATAAGGTGAGTTATATAGTTCATTTGCCAAGATTTTTGTTTTATAACTTGCTAAAGATTTTTTTATATTTGTTGAGATATGATTTTGAAAATTTCTTTTTAATACCTTTACATTATCTAGTCCATTAAAAAAATATTTTTCTAAAAAAGAGTCTCTTATTACAAGGCAAAGAGATTTTGTTTTTGTAAAATTATCAAAAATAATTGAACCATCATAGCTATTTACATATTTTATTAGAATCTCATCTTTTTTAAACAAAAGTTTTGAATTATTACTATTATCAGTATAAATTACATCATCTTCAAGATTTATGGCAATACAAAGTCCAGAAACTTTTGAAAAAGATTTAATCTCTAATTTTTTATTTACTAATGCACTTGTTTTAAACATAAAAATATTATCTTCAATAATCGCTTTATTACTTTTTATAACTCCTAAATCATTTGGAATATTATGTTGCCAACAATTACACTCTTTGCTACTTAATATAAAATCCTCAAAATCAATGCTACTTATTCTATATGACATTTAATCCCTCAAAGTTAAAAATAAATCCTTAATTCATAAAAAATAGATTATAATTAATTATGATTATCATTATAATATTATCTCAAAAATACTTTAGATAATATAAGGAAACAAAATGAATAAAGCCATTAGTTTAATACTATCAAGTTTGATTTGTACTTCTATTGCTTATGCACATAGTGAGCATGAAAAAAAATCTACTAATTTAGATAGTATTACCGTAACTGCAAATAAGATTGAGGAGAACATAAAAGATGTACCTCAAAGTATAACAGTTTTAGATGAAACTACACTCCAAGAAAAAGGCATCAAAACCGTAATTGATGTGATAAATCAAGTACCAGGAATGTATGCAGCAAACTCTACTTCTGGAACTTATATAAATTTTAGAGGATTAAATACCTCTTTGTTTACAAATAATAACCCTGTTGTAGTTTATATCAATGGTATTCCTATGGCAAATAGGTTTAATTTTAACCCTGCTTTAGCAAATGTACAAAGAGTAGAAGTATTAAGAGGTCCTCAAGGAACTTTATATGGGAAAGATGCAATTGGAGCAGTTATTAATATTGTGACAAAAGAAGCAAATAACTACTATAATGGCTCATTAACTTTAGAGTATGGAAGTAATAACTACAACCTTGCTAATTTTTATATAAATGGTCCTATTATAAAAGACAGACTATTTTGGGGACTTAATGGAAACTTTCAAAAAGATGATGGTTGGATAAAAAACACTTATCCTGGTATGAATGATCATGCAAATAGACAAAATAGCAGAAAAGTTAATACTTACTTTTTATATAAACCTACAGATAGATTAAGTTTAAAATTAAACCTTACAGATGAACATGAAAAAAAATATTGGTCAAATGGATATTCACAAAGTGACCAAATAGATGTAAGTGATGCAAATAGAGATGATGCCGAACACTTTAGTTTTGATGTTCCAACTATTGAAATATTGGATACTCAAGCACAAAGCTTTCAAGCAAAATATGCTTTTAATAACTTTGATTTTAGTTCTCTTACTACACATAAAAAGTTTAATATTGATGGAGAGTATGATGCAGATTACTCTGATAATCCTGCTTTTAAAGAGCTTTATCAAATGAATAAAAGTGAAACAAAATCATGGACACAAGAGTTTAGACTTTCAAGTACAAATAGTGAAGATTTTAGATGGGTTGCTGGTTTATATTTTGAAGATGAAAAGCTTGATAATGGTCCATATGGAATGCAGTTTAATATGATGGGAACAAAAATGCTTCAAGATGCCCAATCAATTACAAATAGTAAAACTCAAGCTCTATTTGGACAAGTAACTATTCCATTTTATGAAGATTTTGAATTAACTTTAGGTGGAAGATATCAAAGAATAAAAAAAGATATAGATTTAGATATGTATATGCTTCCAGTTGGTGTTTCTGGCCCAGCAATGAATCACTTTAATGATGAAAAAACATGGAATACTTTTTTACCAAAACTTGCCCTATCTTATAAAATAAATAAAGACTGGACAACATATACATCAATATCTAAAGGATATATGCCAGGTGGATTTAACTATTTTGCTATGAATAATGATAAAGATGCAAACTCATTTGAAGCACAAAAATCTACAAACTATGAGATAGGATTAAAAGGTTCTTTTGATAAAACAGATTTAACTTTATCAATTTTTAGAATGGATATAAAAGATATTCACGTTTACAAATCTTTATCAACTTCTGTATGGTTAACAGATAACGCAAAAAAAGCTTATTCTCAAGGTGTTGAATTAGAGATTAGTCACTATCCAAATAGTAATTGGGAATTAACAAGTGCATTTGGATTTACAGATGCAAAATATAAAGAGTATGATGCAGGTGATGCAAAATATGATGATGAAAAGATTCAATTAACTCCTGAATATACAGCAAGAGTTGGTGTAGGATATTTTAATCCTAGTGGATTTTATTCAAGAGCAGATATAAATCTTCAAGGACCAACATATTTTTTCCATGATTCAAAAAATAAAATGGATAAACAAGATAGTTACATAACAACAAATGTTAAGCTTGGTTATAGATATAAAGATTGGGATTTTTATGCTTATGCAAACAATATTTTTGACGAAAAGTATGTAACAGCATTTGATACAGCAGGAGGAATGTCAAGAATCACTTTTGGAGACCCAAGAAAAATAGGAGTTGGATTAAGATATAGTTTTTAAGAAAAGAGAGTTCTCTTTTCTTAATAGTAGTATTTTCTCGATTTTATAAACTCTTTTGGATTGGCATTAAATCTTTTTTTAAACGCAGTTGTAAAGCTTTGAACATATTTATAGCCTACTAATTTTGAAATCTCAGTAATATTAAGCTCACTACTTTCTAATAGTTTTTTTGCTTCTAACATTCTATATTCTAAAATTAAAGCTCCTGGTGTAATATTAAAAAGCTTCTTAAAACCATACTTTAATTTGAATTCATTTAAAGCTACTTCTTTTGAGAGTTTTGGAAGATTAAGAAAAAATCTTTTTTCACAAATTAAACTCTTTGCTTTTTGCAAGGCATAAATATCTTCTTTTGTAAGTTTCACCTCTTTTTTTATATTTTTTAGCCTATTTACTTGTAAAATATCAGATAACTCATGAAAAACTATCTCATAAACTTTACTTTGTAAATAGATTTCATGCAACTCTCCTTCATAAGGAGAATTAAAAATCTCATGGGCTAAAATCTTCGTTTTTAGATTTGTTTGAGCAGTTTTAAAATTAGTAGGAATATTTTTTTCATAGTTTTTCAAAACTAACTCTTTATTAGATATTTTCTCTAAAAAAAACTCTTGTAAAAACTCCCCTTTTATTATTATTCCAATATCCTTTAAGATATTGCCCTTATTAACTTCAAATAAAGATTGACTTTGATTAATATATTTTATAAACATACTATTTGCACACTTATTTGTTTGTTCATCTAAAATTTTATCTGTGTATTTTAAGCTGCCATCTAATACTATATTTATACATAAGCCCTCCTCACTAGAAGAGGAGTCCAAAGATACGTCATCTTTGAAATTAAAGCTATTTTTATATAAAAAAATATCATCAGATATTATGGTTTTTTCTACTTCTACACTTCCACTTTCATTTGGGAAATCTACTTTTATATTATCTTTTAAGTCTTTTACAAAAAAGTTCTCTAAATCATTCAAATCATATAACTTTGACACAAAATACCTTTTTATTAATTAATAATACAATTATCATAACTTTATTATTGATTTTCATTATCATTATAAGTATATTACAAATTAAATTAAGACTATATTTAAAGGTAAGAAAATGAACAAGAAACATGTACTATTATCACTTAGTGCATCTTTAGTGATTTTATCAAATTCACTTATGGCGGATAAAAAAAGTATTGAGCTATCAGATATTACAGTTACTGCACAAAAAACAGAACAAAATATTCAAAAAGTACCTATGACAGTAAATGTTTTAGATGAGTTTTTTATTGAAGATGCAGGTATCAAAAACACTAGAGAAATTGCATCTTATGTTCCAAACTTAACAACTATGCATGGTGGTTCTAGAGACTATTTTTCAAGAATTGCAATAAGAGGTATTTCAAATACAGGAGTAGGAGAACCCGCAGTTGCACTATATATTGATGATGTATCTTATGCAGATTTATTTGCTTTTGACTCTCCACTTTTTGAAGTAGAAAGAATTGAGGTTTTAAAAGGTCCACAAGGAACTTTATATGGGAAAAATACAGAAGCTGGAGTTATAAATATAATTACTAAAAAACCTTCAAATGAATTATCAGGAAGAGTAAATATTGAAGCAGGAGATTATGATTCAAAACAAATCATGGCCTCTTTAAACCTTCCATTAATCCAAGATAAACTATTTTTAAAAATGTCTGCATTAAAGTCTAAAAGAGATGGTTATATCAAGAATTTATATACTTCAACAGATATAGATAATCATGATACTTTATCATTAAGAGCAAATATGCTTTATAAAGTAAAAGATGACTTAGAAGCAAGTTTAATTTTAGGATACCAAAAGTTAGATGATGATGGAGGTTTTCCTATGACCTCAATGGAAAAAGGTAAATATAAAAATACCACTGGACTTTCAAGTTTAGATGAGTTTGAATCATCATTTAATTATAAAGGTGACAGTCAAGCCAAAACAAAAACTTCAGTTTTAAAGTTTGATTATAGTGCACAAGATTATGATTTTATTTCTATTACAAGTTATAGAGATATGGATAATCAAAGTACTTTAGATGGAGATTTTTCTCCAAGTAAAAACTTCATAGGATTTAACTCAAGAGAACTTGATTCTTTAAGTCAAGAGTTTAGACTATCTTCAACAAATAGTAGCTCTTTTAATTGGATAGTTGGAACATACTTTAACAATGAGAATGCAAATGATGAAACAGGCTATAAACTTGATGAAACTTATGCAAATATGATGGGGGTTCCTTTATATTCAGAAGATAAAATGAAAGCAGATTTAAACTCAAGAGATATAGCAATTTTTGGACAAAGTACCATAAGATTTTTTGATGATAGACTAGGATTAACAACAGGACTTAGATATGAAAAATCAAAAAGAAGTATGGATAAAAGAACTCACACTTTTGCAGGAGTAAATACAGCAAAACCTATGAAAAACATGGAAAAAACAAACTCAATTGTTCTTCCAAAACTTTCACTTGATTATTACATAAATAAAAATATGATGGTTTATACAACAGCTTCAAAAGGTTATAAAGCTGGTGGTTTTTCATATGCAGTTGATAATAAGGAGCTTGCAGAGTTTGATCCAGAAATATCAAATGCATTAGAAATTGGTATAAAATCTAAATTTCCTAATTTAGGTTTAACTTTTAATATGGCTGCTTTTTATACAAAAGTTGACGATTATCAAGATAGAATCCAAGTAAATCCAACAACTATTATGCAAGCTAATGTAACAGAAGTTGATATAAAAGGTTTAGAGTTTGAAACTTCATATGCAATTACAAATAACCTAACATTAAGTGGGAACTTTGGTTTAGTATCAGCAAAATATGGAGATTATGAAGATTCAATTGCAAATAAAAACTATAAAGATAATAAAGTAGCAATGATTCCTAAATATGATTTTAATGTAGGATTAAAGTATAGAAACCCAAATGGTATTTTTACAAACCTTGAAGCATTGCATACAGGAGAAAAACAGTTTGATAGATCAAATGAAAAAAAAGTTGAGTCTTATACAGTTTATAATGCAAAAATTGGTTATGAACAAGATAATTGGGATTTATATTTTGGAGTAAAAAATATAACAAATAAAGAGTATTTTTTAGATGGTTTTCATGATACAACAGTAGGATATATGGGAGCTGTTGGAAATCCTAGAACTTTTAATGTTGCTTTTAATTATAGATTTTAGGAAAAAATACCTTTATGTAAAAAAATAATCCTTTATACATAAATTCATTCTTGTATTTGATAGTAATTATTATTATAATTTTACTCAATCAAGAAATAAAGGTAGTTTATGGAAAACGAAAAAATGAAAAAAAGTTTATGGGCTATAATGAAGCCTGTAAACTTACATATTAATAGTGCAATATTATTAGCAGCTTTTTCTGGTATCACTTCAGTTATTGCATTAACCTTCTTAGCATTTGTAGTTTCTTTATCAGTTGATAAAAATGCGACTTTTTTAGGGATTACAATGGATTTTAATACAGCTTTTATATATCTAGCTGTAATCACATTTATATCATTTTTTTCAAGAAAATATGCATTTATAATCTCTCATTTTGGAGCATTTAAACTTGAAGAGATTTTAAGAACAAATCTCTCTAAACATTTGGCAAAAGTTCCTTTAGGATTTATAACAACAACAGGAACAGGAAAATTAAAAAAAGTTTTATTAGATGATATTAAAAATCTTCATGCTTTTGTTGCAGATACAACTCCAATGATAGGAAGAAGTATTTCTACACCTATTGCTTCACTAATTTTAATGTTAATAATTGATTATAGACTAGCTTGTGCTTCTATTGTGGTTTTAATACTTGGCGTTATTATTATGAGTTATGTTATGAAAGACTCTCAAGTTTATAGACAAGCATATGAAAACTCTCAATCAAATATAAATAAAGCAGTTGTAGAGTTTGTTCAAGCTATGCCAATAGTTAGAACTTTTGATGATGGAACAAGCTCTTTCAAAAGATATAATGAGTCTTTAGAAAACTATAAAACAAATTTAAAAAATTGGATAAATGAAACAGGTGTAGCTGCAAAGTTTGCAATGGCAATATTAAGTCCAATGCCAACTATTTTAGCAGTTAGTGGTATTGGAGCCTATTTTGTTTTAAATGGTAGTTTAGATTTAGTATCATTTTTAGCAGTTTTATTAATTGCAACAGGAATGAGTGATGCTTTAATGCCTTTAATGTGGATGAGTAACTTTGTAAAAAAATCACAAGCAGCTGCTTATAGAATTGCTGATATATCAAATGAAGAAGAGTTATATTATTCAAATAAAGTTAAAGAGTTAAACTCTTTTGATATTGAGTTTAAAAATGTTGGATTTAAATATGAAAATAGAGATTCAAATGCCCTTGAAAATATCAATTTTGAAGTAAAACAGGGTACAAAAACTGCTATTATAGGCTCATCAGGAGCAGGGAAAAGTACTATTGCAAAACTTATTCCTAGATTTTGGGATGTAAATTCTGGAGAAATTTTGATTGACAATCAAAATATTAAAGATATTGATTCAAAAACATTAATGAACAGTGTTGCTTTTGTATTTCAAGATACATATCTTTTCCATGATACAATTAAAAATAATATTAAATTAGCAAATGAAAAAGCCTCAGATGAACAAGTAATACAAGCTTGTAAAGCTGCACAAATTCATGAGTTTATAATGACTTTACCAAATGGCTATGATACTTTAGTTGGAGATAAAGGCTCAAGACTTTCAGGAGGACAAAAACAAAGAGTTACAATAGCAAGAGCTATATTAAGAGATGCACAAATAATTGTATTAGATGAAGCTACTTCATATGCAGATGCACAAAGTGAAGAAAAACTTATAAAAGCACTAGCAAATCTTATGAAAAATAAAACAGTAATTATTATTGCGCATAGACTCTCTACAATAAAAGATGCAGATCAGATTTTACTCTTTGAAAAAGGTAGATTAATATCAAAAGGAACACACGAAGAATTAATTAAAAACTCTTTTGATTATATTGATTTATATACAAGTTATGAAAAAGCTTACAATTGGGATATTGCTAACAAAGGAAATCATAATGACAAATAAAAAATTTAGCTCTTTGTATGAAGTTTATAAGTTATCAGTTGAAATTGCAGGAGAGTATAATGTAGGATTTAAAAGAAGTCTTTTACTATTTTTTATCTCTTTTGTTACATTAGGCTTAGCTTTTGCAATGTTTTTTCCATTATTAAAAGCGATATTTTCTCCACAAGCAAATATTAATGAGATTATTTATTGGTTTAGTTTTATGGCATTTTTTAGTGCAATTTCAATTATTACTAAGTGGTTTGGGCATAATTTTGATTATTCTGGATATATTGTTGAAATTACAAATGATTTAAGAGTAAAACTTGGTAAAAAACTTAGAAGTATGCCTCTTCATACTTTATCAAAATATAAAACAGGTGAATTAAACTCTATTTTATCTTCAAATGTTGATGAATCAATTTTACATATGGGAGTAGTTTCTTCACTATTTATGCAAATAACCGTAGTGCCAATTGTAATAGTTTTATTTACATTTTTTATTGATTACAAACTTGCACTTATTATGTTAGCAATTTTGCCTTTTGCAATACCACTTTATATAATCAAAAGAAAAGTATCTATTGAAGAGAAAAAAGATTTTAATGATGCTAACTCAAATTTAGAATCACAACTAATTGAGTATATTCAAGGTCTTCCTGTGTTAAGATCTGTTAACCAAGTAGGTAAAAATGCAAAACAACTTGATCTGGCAGTTAAAAAAGTAAGAACCATACAAGAAGAAGGAGCAGGTAAAAGTACACTTCCTTTACTAATTATGGGTTCACTTGTTGAAATTGTTTTATTAGTACTTGTATTTTTAGGAGGTATGTGGGTTGAAGAAGGTTCACTGGCACTTATTACTCTTGCTGCATTACTTGTTGTAGTATCAAGACTAACCGAGCCTTTAACTTTGTTTTTAGGAGTTATTCCTGTATTTGATACTATGGATAGTGCTTTTAATAGAATAAAAACTGTTTTAGATATAAAATCATTAAAAACTTTTGAACCTAAACAAAAAGCTAAAAGTTTTGATATAGAGTTTAAAAATGTTTTTTACTCTTATGATAAAGATGATAATTACTCTTTAAATGATGTAAGTTTTAATATAAAACAAAACTCATTAACTGCTATTGTTGGACACTCAGGTTGTGGAAAAACTACTATTACTAAAATGCTTATGAGATATGATGATGTATCTAAAGGAAGTGTAAAAATTGGTGGTGTAAATATTAAAAATATGACTCAAAAAGATCTTATGAAAGATATTTCTGTGGTATTTCAAGATGTTTATTTATTTGATGATACAGTATTAAATAATATAAAAATGGCAAAACCCAAAGCAACAAAAGATGAAATTATCAAAGCTTGCAAACTTGCGAACTGCCATGATTTTATTCAAAATCTTCCAGACTCTTATGATACAAATATTGGAGATTTAGGAGGGAATTTATCAGGAGGAGAGAAGCAAAGAATATCAATTGCAAGGGCAATTTTAAAAGATGCTCCAATTGTAATACTTGATGAACCTACTGCTTCTCTTGATACAAAAAGTGAACTTGCTGTTCAAAAAGCAATTGACTCTCTTGTAAAAAATAGAACAGTAATTGTAATTGCACATAGATTATCTACTATTACTCATGCTGATAATATATTAGTCATGAGTGAAGGAGAAATTATACAGCAAGGAAAACATGAACAAATTTTAGTCTTAAGTGAAATATATAAAAGTATGTGGGAAGCACAAACTAGAACAAAAAATTGGAATACTTAAGATGAAAACTCTTAAAAAAAGACACTTCTTTTTACTTTTAAGTTTATATGTTACACAGTTTTTAGGATTAGGTTTTTTTACAGAAGCCTTTATTGCTATTTTAAGAAAAACAGGAATGTCCTTAGAAAATCTTGGCATAGTTTATATGCTAGGATTTTTTTGGGTTTTAAGATTTGTATGGGCTCCTTTTATTGATAGAGTAAATTTTCAAAAAATTGGTCATTATAGATTTTGGCTTATACTTTCTCAAATAATAATGGTAAGTTCGCTCATTTTTGCATCTTTTTATGAGGTAACAACTCATATCTCAATGATTCTTTTATGTGCAGTTATTTTTTCTTTTTTCTCTGCTACACAAGATATTGCTTTAGATGCACTTGTATATAAGACTTTAACAAAAGAGCAAAGACCTTTTGGTAATGCTATTAAAGTATCAGGAGGACTTATAGGAACAGTTTTAGGAGGAGGAGTTGCACTAATTATTTATTCATATTTTCAATGGCAAATAACTGTCTTAATTCTTGCAGTTTTTACTTCTCTTGCAATAGTTCAACTTTTACTATTTAAAGAGCCTACTTGGGAGAAAAAAGCTAAACAAAAAAGATTTGTTTTTAAAGAGTTTTATAGTTTTTGGCAAGGTAAAAATAGAAAAATATGGCTTGTTTTTATTCTTCTTTTTCCTTGTGCAGTTGCAACTGCCCATGGACTAATATCTCCAATTTTAGTAGATTTAGGATGGAAACTAAAAGATATAGGATTAGTTGTTCATATTATTGGATATAGCATTGGAATTGTTGCATCTTTTGGTGCTTCATGGCTAATAAATAGATTTGGGAAAAAAAGAGTTTTAATTTTTTGTGCAATAGGTCAAATAATAGGACTATTTTTCTTAATTTTGCTACTACATGGTTACTCAAGTATTACTCATGTGATTTTAACAATTGGAACAATTTTTATTTTTTATACGCCCTCAACAACAGTAATTTCAACTTTGATGATGGATGAAATAGATAGTAATAATCCAGCTTCACAATATGCAATTCAGCATAGTATGTTTATGCTTTCTGGACTAATTTTTGCAAGTATGAGTATATTCTTTTCTGGAAAGTTTGGTTATGAAAATATAGTTTTAGCTATTTGCTTAATAGCTTTTGTTCCTTTGATTTTATCATTTAAAATTGATAGTTTTTTATCAAAAGAAGAAAAAATAGAGACAAATAATTTAAATACAATAGGATAATAATGAAAGAGATAAAGCCTTTAATGGCAATTAATATTTTATGCGTGTCTTCAATGATGGCTTTTTTAGCAGTTGTTGGACCAATTGTAAGAGAGTTAAACTTACAAGAGTGGCATGCTGGACTTATGGTTTCACTTGCAGGTGTTGCATGGGTTTTACTATCAAGATATTGGGGTAAAAAAAGTGATTATTATGGAAGAAAAACTATTTTGATTTTTTCAATATTTGGTTTTTTTCTATCTTACTTATTTTTAGCAGGATATACAAACTATGCCATAATAAATCCACCCTCAGTTATAATCTCACTTACTGCTTTAGTTTTTGCAAGGGTAATGATTGGAGTATTTTATTCTGCTATTCCTCCTGTTTCAAATGCATTAATTGCTGATAAAGTAGAACCTAGTAAAAGAACTTCATATATGGCAAGTTTAGGCGCTGCAAATGGAATTGGAATGATTATAGGACCAGTTATTGGTGGAGCTTTAGCAGTTTATGGATTAACTGCACCTTTATATGTAGCTGCTATTTTGCCCTTAATTGCAGTAGTTATTATATATTTTAGTTTAGAACCAAGTAAAAAAAGAGAAAAAACAAAAGAGAAAATTATACACTTTTTGGATAAGAGATTAAGACTTCCTATGATTGCATCATTTTTTACAATGTATAGTATTGTTACTTCACAAGTTTGTTTAGGCTTTTATATACTTGATAAGTTTCATTTAACACAAATTCAAACTGCTAAAAGTACTGGTTATATTTTAGCAATTATAGGAGTTGTTTTTATTTTAACACAAATTGTAGTTTCAAAATTAAAAAATATCTCTTCACATACTTGGTTGATTCTAGGTTCAATACTTTGTGCAATTGGATATTTTTTAATAAGCTTTATTACAACACAAATTGAGCTAACTATTGCATTTAGTATAGGAACAGTTGGATTAGGCATGTTAATGCCAGCATTTTTAGCAATAACAGCAAATAGTGTACAAGAACATGAACAAGGAGTTGCAGCAGGAACTGTCTTTGCAGCACAAGGTTTAGGAATAATAATAGGACCTCTATTAAGCACTATGCTTTATCAAATAAAACCAGAGATTCCATTTATTTTTTCAGCGACTACTTTTTTAGTTTTGACTATAATTTCACTTTCATATAAAAAAAAGGAAGCTATTAGATGTTAGAAGTAGTAATTCTTGCAATTGCATTAAGTATGGATGCTTTTGCAGTGTCTATTGGATTGGGTATAAAAAGTAATGAGAATTTAAAAACTTTAGCTATTAAAGCTGGTTTATTTTTTGGTTTTTTTCAAGCTTTAATGCCCTTTATTGGATATTTTGGTGGAGTTGGATTAAAAGATATTATTGGTGGTTTTGATTATTGGCTTGCTTTTTTCCTTCTTTTAATTATTGGTGGAAAGATGATATATGAAGCTTTTGGAGAAAATACAGAAGAGGATATAGCAAAGGTTTCAACTAAAGTTTTATTAACTTTAGCGGTTGCAACTAGTATAGATGCAATGGCAGCTGGTTTTACACTTCATTTATTTGATTTAAATGTTTATCTTTCTTTGCTAATTATAGGTATTACAACATTTATTTTTAGTTTTATTGGGGTTATGATTGGTTCAAAAGGAACTGCAAAATATGAAAGTAAAGCGGAGATTCTTGGTGGAGTTGTTCTTATAATCATAGGCTTTAAAATACTACTTGAAAATACTATTCTTTAAAACTTAAGAAGATATACTCTTCTTAAGTTTCTACAAATATTTAATAAAATTTATATAAACTTTAAAAGTAAGTAACAATTAACAAAAATAATGTAAAATTTCACAAAAATAATATAAAGGATATTTATGAAAAAAATAACACTAGCTTTTATTACAATATTTGCTTTGCTATTTATTGGATGTAGTGATGACAATTCTTCTAAGACATCAAAAGAAAAGGAAGTTATAAAAGTTGGAACTTCAGGTGGATATTTTCCATTTACTTTTTACAAAGATGATAAACTTCAAGGTTTTGAAATAGATGTTTGGAATGCAATTGGAGAGAAACTTGATGCAAAAATTGAGTTTAAAACAGCAAAATTCTCTGGACTTTTTGGGATGCTTGAAACAGGTAAAATTGATACAATTTCAAATCAAATTACAACAACACCAAAAAGATTAGAAAAATACTACTTCCCAACTCCTTATGTTTATGATGGAGCACAAATTATTGTACATAAAGATAATAATGAAATTAAATCATTTGAAGATTTAAAAGGGAAAAAAGTTGGTGTTACACTAGGTACAAACTATGCACAAATTGTAAGAAGTTTAGATACGAACAATGAGGTTGAACTAATCACTTATGAGGGAAATGGTTTTGAACAAGATGTAAAACTTAAAAGAATTGCTGCCTTTGTTCAAGATAGAATCTCAGCAGTAGAACTAATCAAAAAAGCAAACTTACCTTTAAAAATAGTAGGTGAACCACTTGAAGTATTAACAAACTCTTTTCCATTTGTTAAAAATGAAAAGAATAAAGCTTTAGTTGAAAAAGTAAATAAAGCTATAAAAGAATTAAAACAAGATGGTACATTAAAAAAGATTTCAGTAAAATGGTTTGATTCTAATATTACAGAGAAATAATGAGCACATTTGATATAGATTATACCTTAGGGATTTTCCCAATACTTTTTAAATATATAGATATTACTATCTCTATGGCAGTTATTTCTGCTGCCATAGCTTTAATAATTGCTGTTTTAATTGCTGTTATTACAACATATAAAATAAAAATACTTACACAACTTTGTGATTTATATATCTCTTTTTTTAGAGGAACTCCTTTATTGGTACAACTTTATTTATTATATTTTGGTCTTCCTCAAATTCTTCCAATCTTTTCAAACTTAGATGCTTATACAGCTTCTATTGCTGGTTTAGCCCTGCACTTTTCAGCTTATATGGCAGAATCAATTAGAGGGGCTATCTCTTCTATTGATAAAGGACAGTTTGAAGCAGCAAACTCACTTGGAATGACAAGAACACAAACTTTTTCTCATATAGTTTTACCACAAGCTATTAGAGTTGCTATTCCTAGCTTGATGAATAACTTTATTGACATGATTAAAAGTACATCACTTGCTTTTACTTTAGGAGTTCCAGAGATTATGGCAAAGGCACAAATTGAAGCTTCAAGTAGTTATAAATACTTTGAATCATTTTTAGCAGTTGCTATTGTATATTGGGTAATTGTAGTTACATTTACATTCTTTCAAAGAAAAATTGAGGCAAAATTAAATAAAGCTTATTAATAAATAAAGGCAATAATCATGAAAAATAAATTTTTTACAGTTTCTATACCAATTTTATTATTGATTATTGCCTCTTTTTATATAACTTCAAAGTTTGTAAAACCAGCTCCAAAAAAAGAGATTACAATAGCAACAGGTTCAAAAAATGGAAGTTATTATGAAACAGCCATGCTTTACAAAAAGCTACTTGAAAAAGAAAAAGTTAAAGTAAATATTTTAACTTCAAAAGGCTCTATTGATAATATAAAGCTTTTAAATGAAAATAAAGCTGATATTGCATTTATCCAAAATGGCACAATTACCACAAAAGATACAGATAGTATAAAATCAATTGCATCAGTTTATTATGAACCTTTATGGGTATTTTATAAAAATGAAGGTTATAAGATTGATTATATTATTCAACTTATTACAAAAAACATAAGTATAGGAGAAATTGGAAGTGGCACTTACGATTTAGCTTCAAAAATATTAAAAGACAATGGTCTATCAAATGAGAATTCAACTATTTCAAACTACTCAAGTTCTAAAGCAAAACAACTTCTTTTAGATGGGAAAATTGATGCAATGTTTGCAGTTACATCACATAATTCACAAGTAGTAAAAAGCTTACTTGCAAATCCAAATATTAATGTTTTAAATTTTAAAAGAGCAAAAGCTTATAGTAGAAAATACTCGTATTTAGAATCTCTTACTCTTTATGAGGGGACATTGGACTTATATAAAAATTTGCCAGATGAAAATATCAACCTACTTGCAACTACAGCAAATCTTGTTGTTAGAAGTGATTTTTCACAAGAATTAATAAGAATTTTACTAAAAAAAGTAAAAGAAGTACATAAACAAAAAGATTTATTTGCAAAACAAGGTGAGTTTCCAAACTTGAAAAATATGAAATTAGAGCTTCATGAAGAAGCAAAGATATATTTTGAAAATGGAGATACTTGGTTAGAGAAGATTTTCCCATATTGGATAGCTGCAAATATAGATAGATTAAAGATTTTTATTATTCCTTTGCTTACTTTACTTTTCCCTTTATTTAAAGGTGTATTACCACTTTATCAATGGAGCATGCGTTCAAAAATATATAAATGGTATGATGAAGTAAAAAGTGTAGAAATAGAGATTGGATATTTAAATAAAGAGCAACTACAAACACAACTTGAAAAACTTCAAGATTTGCAAGATGAGATATCAAAAGAGACTAAAGTTCCTTTATCATTTATGGGTGAGTATTACAATTTAATCATGCATATAAATATGTTAGAGCAAAGAATAAAGACTAGATTAAAGCTTATTTAAATTCTTTGCATTTATTTTTTGTACTAATTCACCTATTACATTTTTATAAAGTTGTGTAAAAACATAAGGGTCTTCTTCATATAATTCAAGTGCAAGTTTAAAACTTATTACCTTTACTTTTGTATTTGCTCTTACTGTTGCACTTCTTTTCTCTTTTGTAATAGGAGCAAACTCTCCAAAGATTTGATTTTGTTTAATCTCACCAACTATATTTGCACCAATAATTGCCCTACAACTTCCCTCAACAATAAAAAATATATCATCACCCTCATCATACAAGCTTATAATTACTTCATGGGGTTTATATCTAATAAATTTTACATCTTTAACTATATGCTTAATATCTTCATCTCTCATATCTTTAAAAAAGCGTATATTCTTTTTGGAATCTACTAACTTTTGAACAATGTCTTCACACTCTATTTCTTCTTTTGGTTCTAAAGATTTTAGCTCACCAATTTCATTTTTAGAGTATTCAACTTCTAAAGGTTTGCAAGTTGAATTAATTTTAAATTGACAAATAGAGTTAAAATTCTTATTTGTATGGCTTAAAAAGTCTCTTGTTCCAAAGACATTTGAAGTTGTAAAGTTTTTAATAAATTTAGTAAGAATTTGTGATTTCATAGCTTCATTCCAAATATATAAATCAAGATAATAAAGCTTTGTATTCATAACCTTTACAGCTCGCAACTTTTCATCTTTTAATACTTTTTTAAACTCTTTTTCAAAATCTTCAAATTTTATTTCATCTTTATTATCATATTCATCATAGATTTGTTTAGCATTGTATTTCATATCAATATTATAAAAGTGCTCAATCAAACAAACTGTATCATTTAAAAATTTTTTCATCAATTTTGTTTCAAATTGTGGATCCATTACAGAAAAAAGATTTAAAATATTAAAAATTTTATCTTTTATGCTTAAATACTCATTATTTCCAAGTGTGTCATTTATTCCTAAAATACTTTGATGATACTCTATGATTTGGTAAAAATTATCTAATTTTGATTTTATATACTCTTGCACTTTCCACTCTTTTCTTTTTGTTTGTTAAAGTTTCTATTTTAGCCTAAATTAGATATAATCTCAAAAAAAATTTGAAGGATTTTAATTTTGAGAATATTATCAGGAATTCAACCATCAGGTACTATACATATTGGTAACTATTTTGGTATGATAAAAAAGATGATAGAATCACAAAACGATGGTGAACTATTTGCTTTTTTAGCATCATATCATGCTTTAACATCTGTAAAAGATAAAGAGGCTTTAGAAAATAACATATTTGAGGCAACTGTTAACTTTTTAGCTTTAGGAATGGACCCAAATAAATCTACATTTTGGCTACAGCATGATGTAAAAGAAGTACTTGAATTATACTGGATATTATCAAATCACACTTCAATGGGACTTTTAGAAAGAGCACACTCATATAAAGATAAAACTGCGCGTGGAATACAAGCAAATCATGGATTATTTTCATATCCTGTTTTAATGGCTGCTGATATTTTACTTTATGATGTAGATATTGTGCCAGTAGGAAAAGATCAAATTCAGCATGTTGAGATGACAAGAGATATTGCAAACTCTTTTAATCATGCTTATAATACAGAAATTTTTACACTTCCATCTGCAAAAGTAGATGAAATAGTTGCAACAGTTCCAGGAACTGATGGAGCTAAAATGTCTAAATCATATGGAAATACTATTGATATGTTTGGAAGTAAGAAAAAAGTTAAAAAACAAGTAATGGGAATTGTTACAGATTCAAAAGAGCTTGATGAAGCTAAAGAATGGCAAAATTGTAATATTTATAAACTTTGCGAGCTTTTTATGAATGAAGATGAATTAAAAGATTTACAAAAAAGATATGAAACTCCAGGTGAAGGTTATGGGCATTTTAAATTAACACTTTTAGATAAAATAAATGAGCATTTTGAACCTTATTTAGAAAAAAGAGAGTACTACTTAAATAATAAAGATGAAGTAAGAGATATCTTAGCATTTGGAGCAAATAAAGCAAGAAAAATTGCCCAAGCAAAGATGGAACAAGTAAGAGAACTTATAGGACTTAAAATATAAAAATAAAAGGCTTTGCCTTTTATTTTAAACTATTCTTATCACTTCTTCTGTATTTTTAGAAATTTTTTCAACTCTTTCTTGCCAAAGCTTACTAAAGAGTTTTTTCTCTTCATCACTTGCTTTTTTTTGAACTATTTTTTTCATCAATTCTGACACCATAGATTCAAAAGTTATACTACTACAATCATAATAAACATCAACACTTTCATTTGTATCTAATCTTGTAAATTTTACACTTGAATTTATATCTTGTTCAAAAAAAAGTAAATTTCTTCTATCAAAGTTTCCTGAAATTCCTTTAAATCCTGTATTTGTTGTAGCTGCTGTTATTGCACTAATTACATTTGCAATAACTCCTGTTGTTCCTTCAGTTGAAGCATTTTTAAACTCTACTTTAATCTCTCCTCTTTTAGGTAAGGTTAACTTATATAGAGTTTTTAAGCCCTCTCTACACATCAAATATGCACCTAAAACAGTAGGACATGAATGACCTGCAATTTTTACTGCATCTAAGTAATTAAATTCAATAACTCCATCTTCAAATGCACCTAAAAAGTTTGAGAGTTTATCTTCTAAAGTAATTGATTCTATTTCATCAAAAAAGTTTGGGTAGTTCATCATAATGACCTTTAAAAAGTTTATAAAATAGTATATAAACCTTTTAAATTTATCATTGATTTAAAATAAGTATCTATTTTTTACAAATAAAAATATGTTTATCTGCTTCATCAAAACCATGAAGGTTAAAATCACTAATTGATTCTACACTAAAGCCAACTTCTTTTAAAAGTTTTTTTAAACTAGGTATATCATGGTAATATTGAGTTATTAAATCTTCTTGTTTTTCATATAAATTATTCTGTTTTTGTTCAAAAAGAATAATATTTGTATTTAGTTCATCTTCATCAAAGACTGCATCAATTGCTATAAATTTATTCTCTTTATTTATATTCAAACTTCCATCTGCAACATCATTGAATCCAAATAGTGAATTTACATCAAACATATAATATCCACCATCATTTAAAACTTCATATGTATCTTTAAAGAACTGTTTTAAGTGATTGCTAGGAATATAATTAACTACATCAAAAATTGCAGTTGCACAATCAAATTTTTCTTTTACTTTATCAAGTGATATGCACTTAGCATCAACTTCTCTTTGTTTACAAATTTTTATTTGCTCACTACTTAAATCAATACCAAATGCTTTTTTTCCATTGATTTTTAGGTTTTCAAGAAAATATCCTTGTCCACATCCAATATCAATTATATTGTCAAGTTCATTTACCATCACAAAAGTCATAAACTCTTTGTGAAGTAAATAAACCTCATCTTCAAAATCTAAATATTGTTCAACTTTTGAGTATAAATCTAATCCCATTATAGTACTTTTTCTAATCTTTGTTTTAATTCTAAAATAGCTTGTTTTTTTGCATAAAATGCATTTTTATTTGCAATTAAGTGTGCGCTACTTTCCATAATAGTAGGCCCTACTTCTAATCCATTTTGTTTCATTGTAGTTCCTGTTTCTACGATATCAACTATACAATCACTAAGTCCTACAATAGGTGCAAGTTCAATTGAACCATATAGTTTAATAATTTCAACTGCCATTGCTTTTTGTTCAAAATATTTTTTTGCAATTTTTTCATGCTTAGTTGCGACTTTAATTTCACTTTTTGAAAAATCCAGCTCTTCACCTTTTCTTAATCCAAAAGCAACCTTGCATTTTCCAAGATTTAAATTTAGTAGTTTTATTAAGTCATACTCTTTTTCTTCTAAAACATCAAGCCCTACTACACCTAAATCAGCAGCTCCATGCATAACATAAGTAGGTACATCTTGATTTCTAACATTTAAAAATCTAAAATTACCTTTTTCTAATATTAATTTTCTATCTTCAAATATAAATTTGTCATCAAAAGCTTTTTCGAACTTTTCTAAAGTCTCTTGTGCAATTCTACCTTTAGGCAATGCAATTGTTAGCATCAATTATCCTTTTCATATTTTCAAAAATCAAATCTTTTTTATAGATACTATTTTTAAAATATTTACTTAAAAATTCTCCATCTCCACCTGTAAAAATGATTTGTTGTTTGTTTCTAATATTTTTTATTGCTTGTATGATTGATTTTAAGATTGCGTATGATATCGCATCTTGTGTACAAAGTGGGATTTTATCTAAATTTACCTTTGGATTAAAATCAAACTGTAGTTTATGGGAGATATTTGGATACAAATCCTTAACAGCTTTAAGTCCAGGAAGTATAAAACCACCTTTGTGTTTGCCTTTTTTCATAATATCTACTGTTATTGCACTTCCTGCATCTACTATTATTGAATCTTTATTTGCAATACATGCAATTTTTCTATCAACTCCCATACCTTTATACTTAGTTTTAAACTCTAAATAGTTTTCCAAATCAATAACATCATCATTTGAAGATTTTAAATTTTTTGTACCACTATCATTTACAGATATATAATATACTCTTTGATTAAAGTTTGGTAACTTTTCATTTAAAAAATATTTCTTCTCTTTTCCATTTATTAAAAAATGAAAAGTAGTATTTCCTATATCACATAAAATCAACTCTTACTCTCCAACCATTATCTTGTAAATATTTCTTTGCTTTTGAACAAAGTGGTGAACTTATTAATAACTCTTTATGTTTAAAATTATGCTCTTTAAACTCTTTTAATTTTTCAAAAAGCTCTAATAAATCATTTGCATTTTTTCTAATAAATCTACTTTTTGAATCAACTATAAAAATTGCATAATATGCTGATTTTATATCTGTTGCTGTATAAATTTGTATTTTTTTTCTACTAGCTAATTGTTTTGGTATTATTTCATTTATATCTTTAAATAATATATTTTTATTCGTATAAAATGTAGTTAAATCTTTCAATTTTTTCCTTTATTTAAGTATATATTGTATCTAAAAATTGGTTAATATTTAAAAAGTAGTTAAGTTGTAATTTTTTAAATTAATATATAGTTTATATAATATATAATCTTATAAGTAATTTACTTATTGGGATCACAATGAAAAATAATTTAATCACTAACAAAACTCTTATATTTAGAATTTTAATAGTAATCTTACTTTTTAGTATAATTTCTTTATTTTTATCTACTATATATATTAAAAGAGCAGCACTTACAACTTTAGCAGAAGATGATGCAAAAAAAACAAGTGAACTTATTTTTGAAACAATGTATGTAAGAATGCAAGAGGGATGGGCAAAAAAGGATTTAGTTAAAATTCTAAATAGAATGGAGCATATTAGACACAATCTTGAAGTAAACTCATATAGAAGTAAAGATGTAGAAAAAATAATGGGTGTTATAAAAGAAGACAAAGAAAAAGTAAATAGTGATTTACTTATCAAAAAAGCTATGAAAGGAGAAAAACAGTTCGTAGTAGAAGATAATGGAAGTATTAGATATTTATACCCAATAAAAGTATCTAAAGAATGCATAACTTGCCATTATAATGCAAAAGTTGGAGATGTAAATGGAGTACTAGATATAAAATATCCTCCAAATGAGATAAAAATATCCCTTGATATGATGATTTACTATTTTCTAATATTTTTCATATTTTTTATATTCTTATATTTTTATATCTTTTATAAAATCATTAATAAAAAGATTATTGAACCTGTTGTAAATTTTACAGAAGAGATAAAAAAAGTTTCAAAAGATACAAGCTTTACAAAAAGAGCGCATATAAAAACTAAAACAGCAGAAATATACTCTTTACAAAATAGATTTAATAAATTACTTGATACTATTACATATTATTACAATCAATTATTAGCTAATTTATACACAGATTCACTTACAAAAATACCAAATCTAGCTAAACTTCAAGAAGATATAAAACTTTATAATAATCATAGTTTAATAGTTGTTTCCCTTGACTCATTTAAAACTATAAATAGTTTTTATGGGGTTAAAGTAGGTGATTTTATTATGAATGAAGTTGCAAAACTACTTGTAAAGAGTTCTAAAAAAATAGGTAGCGTTTATAGACTTCATAGTGATGAATTTGCAATTTTATCTAATGGTTCAGTTAGTATAAATTTTTGTGAAGATCTTATTAAAACTATAAGTAAAAAAGTATTTAAATACAACGATATAGATATAAATATTCAAGCAACAATAGGACTTGCTAAAGATTCAAAATCAAGAAGCTTAGAAAAAGCAATTTTAGCAGTTAGAACTGCTAAAAAAGAGAAAAGAAATATAGAGGTTTTTAATAATGAATTGACTCTAAAAGATGAATATAAAAATCATATTAAATTAACTTCTATTTTAAAAGAAGCATTAGAAAAAGATCAATTAACTCCTTTTTATCAAGCTTTAGAAAATACAAAAACAAAAAAAATTGATAAATATGAAGCTTTAGCTAGAATAATAAAAGATGATGAGATAATAACTCCTGATAAATTTTTAGAGATTTCAAAAAGCAGTAAACAATATCCTAAAATAACAGAATCTATGATAAAAAAAAGTTTTGAATACTTTAAAGATAAAAAAGATTTAAGTTTTTCTATTAACTTATCAATGGATGATATTAAAAATGAAAAAACAACTTCTTATTTATTTGAAATGATAAAAAAATACAATATCAACAAAAGATTAACTATTGAATTGCTTGAAAGCGAAGAGTTAAATCACTTTGAGATTATAAATGAGTTTATAAAAAAATTAAAAAAATATAATGTTCAAATTGCTATTGATGATTTTGGCTCTGGGTATTCAAACTTTGCGTATATCATAAAATTAGATATTGATTATTTAAAAATTGATAGTTCATTAATTGAAAATATTCATATAGATAAACAAGCTTTAAAAATTGTAAAAAGTATCATAAGCTTCGCAAAAGAGCTAGAAATTAAATTAGTTGCAGAAAAAGTCCATAATAAAGAGATTTATAATATTCTTACAAATTTACAAGTTGATTATTTGCAAGGATATTATATAGGTAAACCACAAAAGATTATTTAGGTTGGATAAAACTGTTATAGAACTGTTTTGCAGTTCTAGGACTTTTACTTGCCCTACTTTGTGCAAATTGTAATGCTTTTTTATGAAGCTCGTTTATATCACCTTTATAATCTTTAAAATAGTTGTTAATTACTTTTAAATAATCTTGTTGTGTTCCATTATAAAAACCTATACTAAGTCCAAATCTATCACTTAAAGATATTTTTTCTTCTACACTATCACTATAATGAATCTCTCCATTATTAGATACTTTTGTGCCCTCATTATCACCTTGATATTCAGCTACTATATGTCTTCTATTTGATGTGGCATATATCTTTATATTTGAAGCAGGAGCTTCAATAGAACCTTCTAAAATAGGTTTTAAACCTTTATATGCTTTTTCTGTACCCTCAAAAGATAAATCATCACAAAATATTATAAACTTGTAAGGCTCTTCTCTAATTACATCAGAAATATATACTAACTCATCCAAATCATCTCTACTAATTTCTATAACTCTTAAATCTTTATTCTTATATTTGTTTAATAAAGCTTTTATAATTGAAGATTTCCCAGTTCCTCTAGCACCCCAAAGTAAAACATTATTTGAGGGTAAGCCTTTTAAAAATCTAGTTGTATTTTCAATAATTTGTTGTTTTTGTTTCTCTATTCCAACTAAATCATCAAGTGTCGTATCATCTAAATATTTTACAGGTTTTAAGCTATCTGTTTTTGCTCTATATATTGCTGCAAAACTTTTTTCCCAATCAATTATCATTTTATGCCTTTTTTATACTAAAAATAGATTTTATAAACCAATATAGAATAATCAAACTTTTCTTTAATTTTTTCAAATTATATTAAAATTGTATCTAATTTAAACATTTTTATTTCTTTCTTTTTTGTTAAAAATGTTAAAATACAAAAATGAACAATACACATGAATTAACTTATGAATATCAAACAAAAATAACTCAAGCAATAATAAGAGCAGCCGTTTTAATGCTTGAATATGGGGCAGAAAGTAAACTTATAGAACAAACAACAAAAAGAATGGGAAAAGCTTTTGGTGTAAAGTCTGTTGAAATATCACTTATTCCCTCAGCTATTGTACTAACTACACTAACAAAAAACAATCAATCAGTAACAACTACAAGACAAGCTCATCATAAACCTATAAATATGTCTATTGTTTATGATGTTCAAAAGTTATGTATTGATTTAGAAAAACATAAAACAGATGCCAAAAATACTATTTTATTATTAAAACAAATACAAGCAAACTACTATAATAGATGGCTTGTAATAGTTATGATTGGACTTTCATGTGCTTCGTTTGCATACTTAAGAGGTGCAGATTTAGGAGCATTTATTGTGACTTTTTTTGCTTCAAGTATTGCTATGTTTATAAGACAAGAACTTGCAAAAAGAAAATTTATTTTAATTATTTCTTTTGCAACAACAGCATTTTTTGCAACATTAATTGCAAGTTTATCAAGTTATGTAAGCTCAACTGTAAGTATTGCTTTATCTGCAAGTGTTTTATTATTGGTTCCTGGATTTCCTTTTATTAATTCATTTTTAGATGCTGTAAAAGGATATTTAAGTATGGGTTGGGGACGATGGATGCAAGCAACACTTCTTACACTTGCAACAAGCATGGGAATTATCTTTGCTATGGCTGTTTTAGATATAAAAGGTTGGTAAAATGGAAAATATCATAATAAAATATATTTTAGATGCAATATTTGCAGCAATACCAGCAGTTGGTTTTGCAATGGTTTTTAATGTTCCAAAATTTGCATTGAAATTTTGTGCTTTAGGTGGAGCGATTGTATACACTTTAAGAACTATATTTTTAGATTTAGGTATATATATAGAAATATCTACATTCCTAGCAACACTTTTATTTGGAACTCTTGCTGTTTATTGGTCACGAAAATATATAGTTCCAAGACCTATTTATACAGTTGCTGCTATTATTCCACTAATACCTGGAACATACGCTTTTAATACAATTATTACATTAGTTGAGATGAATTCTCATGGAGTAACACCTGAACATATTGCTTTATTTATTGAAGATGGATTAAAAGCTATATCAATTTTAGGAGCTATTAGTTTTGGACTTGCTTTACCATCACTTTATTTTATAAGATACAATAGACCAATTATTTAAACTCATCTTTTTGATGATTTTATTTTTTCTTTATTTCAAGTCTTTGAGGTCTAATTGTTAATTCAGAAATAACTCCTGAAAATTGTAATACTTCTAAAACTGCTTTTGCAATATCATTTGGATCAAGATAAGCATTTTTATTATCACTTGGTTCAAAATTAAACTCATCAAAGAAATTTGTTTTTGTTAAATCAGGATTTATATTTGTTACTTTTACATCAGCACGCCTAAGTTCTTCAAAAAGTGCAAGTGAAAAGTTTCTAAGTCCTGCTTTTGTTGCTGTATATAAAGCTGAAAATTTAGAGTGTCTTAAAGCTTCAATTGAAGAGATATTTATAATATGACCTTTTGTTTTCTTTAGACTTCTAAGACATAAATTACTAAGTATGATGGGTGCTGTTAAATTTACACCTATTAACTCTTGAATTTTATCAATACTTATCTCTTCATGGGGTTTAAAAACCCCAAGTCCTGCACAATTTATAAGTACATTTAAATCATCTTTTTTTACTACTTCTCTTACTTCTTTTTCCAAAGCTTTTGTATCATCTAATCTACTTTTTAATCTTATGACTTTGTAAGAGTTCTCTTCAAGTATTTCACTTATTGCTTTTCCAATACCTGAACTATAACCTGTAACTATTGCTTGCATTTTCTTTTCTTTATATAAAAATAAATCAAAATAGCTAGTAAAACTAAAATTGATACTATTATATAGTGTAAATACTCTTTAATTAAAGCTTCATTACCACCAATAAAATAGCCTAAATATACAAGTATTATAACCCAAATACCTGCACCTAAAGTTGTATAAAAACTAAATGTTAATAGGTTCATTTTTGCTAAACCTGCGGGAAAAGAGATATATTGTCTAATTGCTGGAATTAATCTTCCACTAAAAGTTGATATATGTCCATGTTCTTTAAAAAAGTCTTCAACTTTTTGAATGGTTTGTTCACTTATAAAAAAATACTTCCCATATCTAATCAAAAATGCTCTTCCATATTTTACTGCTAAAAAATAGTTAAATAAAGCCCCTGCTAAACTTCCAGCAATTCCTGCAAAAATAGCTATAAAGATATTCATTTCACCTTTATATACTAAATAACCAGCAGGGATCATCACAACTTCACTTGGAAAAGGGAAAAATGAACTTTCTAAAAACATCATAATAAATATACCCAAATATCCCAATGAGCCCACAGTTTCAACAACATAATTTACAATAGGTTCTAACAAAACACTCTCTTTTTTTTGATTTTAAAAGCAAATATTAGCAAAATCTTGGTTAATTATAAGTTTTAATTATTAGATTGGGTTAAAAATTCGTTTTTAAAAATTAATAAAAGTCTAAAAACCTAGACCTTTATTATTTAAGTTAAATTTATGAGAAGGTGAGTTTTGTTTGATTTTATTCATATAACTCATCTTCATAAAATCTTCCATTTGATTATTGCTTGAGTATTCATAACCAAAAACATCTTTCCAAAGAATCTCATCTTCCATACAAAGATAAAAGTATACATCTTTATGCCAAGGTTTAAAGCTATCATATGCATGTTTGAACATCTCTTTTTTTACTTCTAATGGATAAGACTGTTTTCCATTTGCCTCACTCATTGGCATTTGTAGTATTTTTGATTTGAAGTTTCTACTTCTTATTTTATTTATTACTGGTTTTATAAATGTTAGTGTTCCAAAAGATACAAGTGCTACTTTTTTTGAATCAAAAGTTTCAATAAGTGTTTTGTAAACTTTCTCATACTCTTTTAAATAATTATCATAATGAACTATTGGATGAAAATGAAAACCAACTAATACACCTTTTTGGCTTACTTTTTTTGCTGCATTTATTCTTTTTTCTAAACTTGCTGCTAAATGCTCTTCATTCTCTATTATTGTAGGAGTGTTTAAAGACCATGTACAAATTATATTTGCTGGAACATCATTTTCTAAAAAATATTTTATATTGTTTGATTTAGTTTTAAATTCAAGTATAACATTTGGATTTTTTCTTGCAAAATCAAAAAGTGCATCCAAAATTCCCTCTTTATTTCCCCACATAAGTGAATCAGAACTCTGACCAGTTCCAATATGATATGTTTCATTTGGATCAAGTTTTAAGTTTGCTAAATTCTCTTTAAAGTTTTTATCAAAACCTATTTTATCTTGATTATAAAAAGATTGAATAGAACAATAAGAGCAGTCAAAACCACACGATTGAACTGCATCTAATGTTAAAAGATTGCAACATCTAGTATTAGCACTTGCAACAGGACAAGAACCAAGAGCTGCTTTATTACTTTCAAATTTTGTAAAACTAAATTTTCTAATATCGTCTTTATATAAATCTTTTGAAAACTTTTCATATGAGTTTGCTTTTGATCTTAAATCTTCCCATATTTTTCTTATGTGATTAAAAGCTTGTTTTTTATTTGCATACTCATCTTTAAAAATCTTATAGATTTCAGCTTCGTGCCACATTTTAAAATCAATTGAAAAATCAATTAACTGTTTTAATTCCTGAAAAGAAAATTGATACTTTAAAGCAATATTTTTTATAAACTCTTTTGTGTTCTCATCTAAATTTTTATAATTTGTTTTCTCTATATTTGTATTAAATTTTTCAACATAACTCATAATAGACTTTTCCATTGTGTAAAACTTTCTTGTATTATTTTTATAATAAATGATTTTTTAGGAATATTTGTATCAAGATAATCTGATACGACTTTTAATATAAGTATATTGTCACAATACTTATTACAAACTTCTTCAAAATAAGATGCTTCCATATCAACTAATGTAGTTTTTAGTTTATTTATATCATTAAGTGGTTCATCAACTGTAGTTAGTGTAGTAGTTGGAATATTTTGAAGTTTTTTATTTGTACAAAATAGTGTTCCAATTTTTATGTTTTTATCTTTGCAACCAGCAATTCCAATATTTATAGCTTTACTGATTTCAAATTTTTCAAAAACAAAACTAAGCGCATTTATTGTGTTTTCTTTTCCTATTCCAGATATGATAATGACAATTTGATGGTTATAATAAAGTTTAAATGCACTACAAGATTTATCTTGTTTAAGTTTAAAGTAATTAATTAAGGTTTGGCACTCACAAAGAAGTGCACTATGAACTAAAGTTTTTTTTCTGTTCATAAAGTAAAACTAAGGACGCGCCTTAGTTAGATTACTTTTTAAGCTCTTTAATTCTTGCAGCTTTACCTTTTAATCCTCTTAAGTAGTGAAGTTTAGCTCTTCTTACTCTACCTCTTCTTGTTACTTCAAAAGTTTTAATTGACTCTGAATATAGTGGGAAAATTCTTTCAACACCAACAGAGTTAGCTCCAATTTTTCTTACTGTAAATGTAGCTGATGGACCTTCACCATGTCTAGCAATTACAACACCTTCGTAAGTTTGAACTCTCTTTTTTTCACCTTCTTTAATTTCAACACCAAGTCTTACATTATCTCCTGCTCTAAATTGAGGGATCTCTTTTGACTCTACTTGAGCTGCTTCAAAGCTAGCAATATATCTATTTTTCATCTCTTTTCCTTATTGGGTCTATAATATTTTGTTTTACAAATTGACATCTGGAATTTTAAGTCGGAAATTTTACTATGATTTCCCTTTAAGAATTCTTTAACAACACTTAAATTTTGGAAAATTTCAGGTTTTGTAAATGAAGGCGCTTCTAAAAGATTGTCTTCATAGCTTTCATAGTCTAAAGATTGGGCATTTCCAAGGACATTATCTAAATTTCTTGAAATTGCATCACTCATGACCAATGATGGTAATTCTCCACCTGTTAATACAAACTCTCCTATAGAAAAAACTTCATTTGCATACTTTTCACAAACTCTTTCATCAATTCCCTCATATCTTCCACTTACAAAAACAATATTTTTTTTCTTTGCTAATCTTTTTGCATCATTTTGTCTAAAAGGTTTAGCAGCAGCTAAAGGAAAAATAATATATGCATCTTTATTTTTCCTTTTTATTTCATCAAGACAATCAAAAAGTGGTTGGGGAGTCATAAGCATTCCTGCTCCTCCTCCAACCATTTGTTTATCAACTTTATTGTGTTTATTTTTTGTGAAATCACGAGGATTATAAAACTCATAACTTAAAAGTTTTGATTCAACTGCTCTTTTTAAAATAGAGTCATAAAAATATGGTTCAATCAAGTTTGGAAACAGTGTTACATAAGTAAACTTCAATTATAACCTTTAATTTTTTTGTAATGTTACCATAAAACTTATTATAGACAATATAAACAAATTTTTAATTCACATAAAAAGTAAATTTTGATACTATTTGCAAAAATTTCAATTAAAGTAAAAAGAATGATTACAATAGACCATATAAATGAAGCAAAGAAAAATCTAGAAAATGTAGCACAATGCACTCCTTTAACTAAAGCTCCTATTTTAAGTGAAATTTTTAATAGTGAAATTTATTTAAAAAAAGAGAATTTACAATTAACAGGAAGTTTTAAACTAAGAGGTGCTTATAATAGAATTGCAAATTTGCCTGAAGAGAAAAGAGCAAAAGGTGTAGTAGCAGCAAGTGCAGGAAATCATGCACAAGGATTAGCATATGCAGCTATGAAGTTTAATTGTGATGCAACAATATTTATGCCAGAAGCAACTCCATTGACAAAAGTAAGTGGTGTTAAATCATTTGGTGCAAATGTTGTTTTGCATGGAGAAAATTTTGATGAAGCATATGCTGCTGCTATGGAATTTAAAGAAGAAAAGCAGTGTGAATTTATTCATCCATTTGCTGATGATGATGTAATAGCAGGACAAGGTACAATATCTTTAGAAATATTACAAAAAGTACCTGATTTAAAACAAATAGTTGTACCAATTGGTGGAGGCGGACTTATTGCAGGTATTGCAATAGCTGCTAAAAGTATCAATCCTGATATAAAAATCATAGGTGTTGTTGCAAGTGGTGCAAGAGGTATGAAAGAGTCATATAAATCACATATGCCAATTGATTCAGCATCTGTTAGAACTATTGCTGATGGAATTGCAGTTAAAAATGTAAATCCTAAACTTTTAGATATTATTATTGATTATGTTGATCATATTGTTGAAGTAAGTGATACAGAAATTGCAAATGCAATTTTATTTTTACTTGAAAAACACAAGCTTGTTGTTGAGGGAGCTGGTGCTGCTGCCACAGCTGCAATTATGCATGATAAAATTGAAATGGATGATTCTAAAGTATGTGCAATTGTAAGTGGTGGGAATATTGATGTTACAATGCTTTCTCAAATTATTGAAAAAGGTTTAGTTAAGTCTTATAGGAAATTAAATCTAGTTGTTACTTTAAGGGACAAGCCAGGTGCATTAACACATCTATCACAAATTTTCCAAGATTGCTCTGCTAATATTGTACAAATAGATTATGATAGAGATTCGATAAAACTAGAGTTTGGAGAAGCATTGGTAACAATTGCTCTTGAAACAAAAGGTGAGGATCACCAAAAAGAAATCAAAGATAAATTAAAGGAAAATGGTTACAGATTTAAACAAATCTAACATTTGTTCTTTATTATTTATATAGATTTTAGAAAACAAATCATATAATACACGACATATTGTGCAAAACAACAAAAGAAAAATAGAAAAAGGAAGAAAATGGAAGGAAGATTATTTACATTCTTGGGTGCTATTGGTGGGCATGGTCAAGAGTGGATTATTTTATCGCATTTTATTCTAGCAGTAGGAATTATTTTCTTAATTGCTAGAGCAGCAACTAGAAAAATGCAATTAGTTCCAACGGGTTCACAAAATGTTATGGAAGCATACATTGGAGGCATCATTGCAATGGGTGCTGATACAATGGGAGAAAAAAACGCAAGAATCTATATGCCACTTATTGGTTCTTTAGGTTTAGTGATTTTTATAAGTAATATGATGGGTGTTATTCCAGGATTTGAATCACCAACTGCAAATATTAACTTTACACTATCTTTAGCGTTAATTGTTTTTGTTTACTATAACTATTTAGGTATTAAGAAAAATGGTTTTGTTAACTATTTTAAACATTTTATGGGACCTATGCCTATATTAGCTCCATTGATGTTCCCTATTGAGATTATCTCACACTTATCAAGAATTGTTTCATTGTCATTCAGACTTTTTGGTTCAATAAGAGGTGATGATATGTTCTTAATGGTATTATTAATGTTAGTACCTTGGATTGTTCCTTTAGCTGGTTTCTTTATGTTAGCTGCTTTTGGTTTCTTACAAGCGTTTATTTTCATGATTTTAACTTATGTGTATATCGCAGGTTCAATTATGATGGAAGAAGAAGACCACTAGTCTTTAACTACACAAAAGCTTAAAAAGGGAAGAAAAAGTAAATACTTTTCTCTTCCCTTTTTTTATTATTTATTTTCAATTCTACTTTAATTAATTAAGCTATCAATAATTTTAAGGTAAACTTCTCTTTACTTTTTTAGGAGAATATGCCATGTTAAAAAAATTAAATAATCTAAATATTGTTTCAAAAACAACTATACTTTTAGCTATTGTTTTATCAATATTACTTATAAGTTTAAATGTATTTAGTGCAGCTTACACTAAAAATATCATTTCAGATAAAGTTAATACTCAACTAAAAGAAAGGCTTCATCAAATAACAGAAACACTATTTGTATATGATGATTTATTAAAAAATACAGCTGATAGCTTATATTCTGCCTTTGATTCCCAGTTCTCAAATATTCAAATTGATCCATCACAAACTGTAAAAGTAAATGGAGTTGATACCCCACTTATCACAAATAATGGCATAACATTAAATAATAATTTTGATTATGTTGATTACTATACAAAACTTAAAGGCTCAACAGCAACTGTATTTGCAAAAATGGGTAATGATTTTGTTAGGGTTACAACTTCACTTAAAAGACCTGATGGAAGCAGAACACTTGGTACATTTCTAGGTGAAAAATCACCTGCATATGATGTTATTATGAGTGGTAAAAAATATTTTGGTACAGCTCATCTTTTTGGAAGTGATTATATGGCTGTGTATAATCCTATTATTAAAAATGGAGAAGTTATAGGTATATTATATGTTGGGTATAACTATACTAAAAGTTTTACTGATTTTAAAAAAAGACTTAAAAAAACAAAGATTGGTGAAAATGGATATCTTTATATTGTAAGTACAAAAAAGAAAACTAAAGGTAAATTTATATTACACCCTACTAAAGAGGGTAAAAATATTTTAAAAGCTAATAGTGATGAAAATATAAAAAACATGTTTAAACATAAAGAGGGAATGCTTGAATATGATTGGACAAATCCTAAAACAAATGAAATACAAAGAAAAATAACAATTTTTAAAGATTATGAAGATAGAGGATGGAAAGTAGTAATTGGTACAACAAAAGATGATTTTTTACAAGAGAGTAAAGAGTTTACAATTATTTTAGCTATTTTAAGTATTTTATCTATTGTTGTTGTTGCAGGTGTGATTTTATATGTAATAAAAAAATTAGTAGTTACTCCTCTTCATAACTTACAAACAGGATTAATTGACTTTTTTGATTTTTTAAATGGTACAAAAAAAGATACGAAAGAGATTTTGGTTAAATCAAGTGATGAAATAGGTGCGATGTCAAAAGTCATAAATGAAAATGTTGCAAAAATAGAAGAGAATATAAAAGTTGACAATGAACTAATTGAAAATACTGTAGAAGTTGCAAACTTTGTAAGTAAAGGGTATTTGGATAAAAAGATAAGTAAATCTTCAAATAATAAAATGCTAAATGAATTAAAAGATGTTGTAAATAGTATGCTTGATAATATTAATCATCATATATCAAATGTACAAAATTTACTAAATGCTTATACTGATTATGATTATACAAAAAGTTTAGATATAAAATCTGTGGAAGCTGATATTAAAAAGCTTTATGAAAATAGTAATATATTAGGTCAATCTGCAACAAATATGCTTAAACAAAATCTTAAAAATGGAGAAGATTTACAAAATAGTGCAAAAGAATTAAATGATATTATTTCTAGTTTAAGTAATAGCTCAAATGAACAAGCAGCAAGTCTAGAAGAGACAGCTGCAAGTTTAGAAGAGTTAACATCAACTATGAAAAACTCTCAACAATCAATGCAAAAGATGAAAGCTAATTCACAAACTTTATCAAATGAAGTTGCAACAGGTGAAAAACATGCTTCAAATACTGCTTTATCAATGGATGAAATAAACGAACAAACACAATCAATAGCAGAAGCAATAACAATCATAGATCAAATAGCATTTCAAACAAATATCTTAAGTTTAAACGCAGCAGTAGAAGCTGCAACTGCTGGTGAAGCTGGTAAAGGATTTGCAGTTGTTGCACAAGAGGTTAGAAACCTTGCAAATAGAAGTGCAGAAGCAGCAAGTCAAATTAAGCATATTGTAGAAAATGCAGCTATTAAAGCAAATGAGGGTAAAGAGATAACTAAACAAATGATTAATGGATATGAAAAATTAAGAGAAAATATTCAAGAAACTACACAAATTATCTCTCAAGTAACAAATACTTCAAATGAGCAATTAAATGGTCTTGAACAAATCAATCATGCAGTAAATGACTTAGATAAAATTACACAAACAAATGCAACTGTTGCAAGAAAAGCAACTACAATCTCTGATGATACAAATAAAATCTCACAAATTATTGTTCAAGAAGCTAAAAAAGCAAAATTAAAATAGGCTAAAAAAGAGTAAAATAGAATCTATTTTACTCTTTACAATACTTAAATACTAAATATAGTAAAATTAAAGAAAACAAGAGAAAAAATTGAAGCACTATTTAATAACTGATCCTAAATATTATTCAAATAATCCAATACTATTTAGAAAAAATCTAACTATATCTTTTAAAAACCATAAAGTTGATATGGCTTGCTTTAGAGATAAAGAGTCTTCAAATATTGAAGAGTTAGCAAAAGTTTTTGTAAAAGTTTGCAAAGAGTTTAATATAGAGACAATACTTATTAATAATGATATTGATTTAGCAAAAAAACTTAATGCAACAGGTGTTCATTTAACTTCACAACAGTTTTGTGATATAAAAAAAGCTAAAGATAATGATTTATTTACAATTATTTCATGTCATAGCTACAATGATATTGAAAAAGCCCAAAAGCTACATGCTAACTGTGTAACATACTCTCCAATTTTTGAAGTTGAAAATAAAGGAGAAGCAAAAGGTGTTCATAAACTAAAAGAGGCAGTAAAAATATTTGAAGATATTGATATAATTGCATTAGGTGGAATAACTGACAAAAAACATATAGAAAAAATAACAAATGCAAAGCCCTATGCTTTTGCTTCAATTAGATATTTTTTAAATAAATAATTAAAAGGTTACTAAAAGTTTACTTCAAAATGCTATAACTTCATAAAATTATATTTAGAGGATAATTTTATGATTAAAGCCTTAAAGAACTTAAATCTAGGGACAAAAACAACTGTTTTCTTAGCTTCTGCATTATCTATTTTATTAATTGGAATGAACATATTTACTGCTTCATATACTCACGATATTATTACTAATAAAGTAAATAATCAATTAGAACAAAGACTTGATGAAATACATACAACAATTACAATTTATGATGATTTGATTAAAGATACTGCAAGTGATTTGCATAAAGCCTTTAAATCACAATTTAATGATTTTAAAATTGATAAAAATAGACAAATAGATGTAAATAATGTTATTACAAATACATTAATATCAAATAATATTGTATTAAATAATAATAAAGATTTTGTTGATAACTATACAAAACTTCAAGGTTCAATTGGTTCAATATTTATAAAAGAAGGTGATGAATTTATAAGTATTTCCACATCAATGAAAAAGCCTGATGGAACTAGACCACTTGGATCAACTATAAAAAAGGGTTCTCCTGCATACAACTCATTACTTAAAAAAGAGAACTACTTTGGTGCAGTTCATCTTTTCAATCAAGAGTATATGTCTGTGTATAGTCCAATCATTAAAAATAATAAAATTATTGGTGCTTTATATATTGGATATAACTATACTAGAAGTTTTAACACATTAAAAAATAATCTAAAATCTAAAGTTATTGGAAAAACGGGTCATCTTTTTATTGTAAGTACAAATAAAAAGACAAAAGGTTCATATATTATTAATAAAAATGATTATGAAAAAAATATATTAAATGATCCTGATGCTAAAAAATATATAGATAAACTATTTTCTTCAAAAAAAGGTAGTTTAACATATACAAGAGTTGATAAAAACAATGGTGAAAAATATCAAAGAACATTAATATTTAAAGATTATGATAGCAGAGATTGGAAAATAGTTTTAAGAGCCACAAAAAGAGAGTTTTTTCAAGAAAGCACGGAGTTTATTACTACTCTTGTTATAATTAGTCTTTTTTCAATAGTTCTAATAACTGCTTTAATTTTATATGTTATAAAAAAACTTATAAAAAATCCTATACATAAATTTCAAGCAGGGCTTATTGAGTTTTTTAAATTTTTAAATAATGAGAAAGAGAATACTCATACTATAAATATAGATACAAATGACGAAATAGGAGCAATGGCAAAACTTGTAAATGAAAATATTAAACAGATTGAAAAAAATATAAATAAAGATAAAATGCTTATATCAAATACTGTTGAAGTTGCAAGTGAAGTTAATAAAGGTTTCTTAGATAAAAGAATAGATGCTAATTCAAGTAACCCTATGCTAAATGAGTTAAGAGATGTGGTTAATAAAATGCTTGATAGTACAACAAATCATATAAACAGTGTACAAAGACTTTTAAATGCATACAGTAATTATGATTATACTAAGTCATTAAAAATCGACAATGTTCAAGCAGATATAAAAAAACTTTTTGAAAACAGCAATTTTTTAGGAACGTCAATAAATGAACTTTTAAAACAAAATTTAAATGATGGATTCACTTTAAAACACTCATCAGAAGAGTTAAAAGAGCTTACTTCAAAATTAAATATTAGTTCAAATGAACAAGCAGCTAGCTTAGAAGAAACAGCAGCTAGTTTAGAAGAGCTTACATCAACTATGCAAAGTAGTCAATTAGCTATGAAAACGATGAACGAAACATCAAATAAACTAATTCATCAAGTAGAAATAGGAAAAAAATCTGCAAACAATACAGCTATTTCAATGGATAATATAAATGAACAAACAAACTCAATTGCTCAAGCTATTACAATAATAGATCAAATAGCTTTCCAAACAAATATTTTAAGCTTAAATGCAGCAGTAGAAGCAGCAACAGCAGGAGAAGCAGGAAAAGGTTTTGCAGTAGTTGCACAAGAAGTTAGAAATCTTGCAAATAGAAGTGCTGATGCAGCAAATGAAATAAAACAAATAGTTGAAAGTGCTACAATTAAAGCAAATGAAGGAAAGCAAATTGCAAATGAGATGATAGAGGGATATACACTTTTAGAAGAGAGTATCATAAAATCAAAAGAGTTATTTGAAGAAGTATCAAATAATTCTAAAGAGCAGTTACATGGTATTGAACAAATAAATGATGCTGTTAATTCACTTGATCAAATAACTCAATCAAATGCGCATATTGCAAATAAAGCTGATGACATATCATCAAATACAAATAAAATAGCAAACAAAATTGTAAAAGAAGCACAAAAAGCAAAAATTAAAGAGTAAGAAAATCTTACTCTTTGATATTTTTTATTACAAACTCATTTGGCTTTAAATACAATAAATAGCCCTCAACCTCATCACTTTTTACAATATCTTTTATAGCTTCAACATATGTATTAACTTGAGTTTTATGCTCCAAAAGCTCTTCTTTTGTAGTTTTATAATCTAAAATATAATATCTATTATCTTTTTGCAAAAGTAAATCTATTATTTTAATCTCACCATTATAAATTATTGATTGTTCACTTGTAAAATTTGCATCTTTTATAAGATTTTGAAACTTTTCATTTTCAATCATAAGAGAAATTCTATTTTCAATTTTTATAAACTCTTCTTTACTTAAATAGTTTGAGTATTTAAACAGTGCTAAAGATATTGCCTTTTTTAAACTCTGTTTTGTAAAATCACCTAACATCTCCAAACAATAATGAGTTGCTAAACCAAAATATCTATTATATAAAGAGTTAGAATAATCAGCTTCTTCATCCTCTTTTTTTATTATATTATCTTGTGTTCCTAAAACTAAAGGAGTATATTCTACTTTTTGAACTTTTTCATAATTTTTTGATTTTTTAGTACTTAAATAAACATCCCCTATTGTCAAAGGCTTAATACTTAAAATATCAAAAACTGAACTTTTTTGTTTTTTAAATATTATAAGATTTTGTTTTGCTCTTGTTAGTGCAACATATAAAATATTTAATTCATCATCAAAAGATAAGGCTTTCTCTTTTTCTAGAGCTTTTTTATAAGAGTTATTATAATACTCTAAATTCTTAATCTTATAATATATATTTTTTAAAAATACATCTTCATACTCAAAAAGAAGAGAACTTCTATCTGCATTTTTTTTCTTAATTCTATCAAGTAAAAATACTGTTTGAAACTCTAAACCTTTTGATTTAAAAATAGTAAGTATTTGAAGCCCTGTTTGTTCGCTATTTAAAATAGAAGCTTCTAACTTGTCAATTTCATATACAAAATCAACTACTGTTTCATAAGCTGCTACTTCTTCTAATAGTTTAATAACATTGTCATCCATTATTTTTAAAGTTGTTGCTATGGTTTTAATAACTTCTTGTAAATTGTTTTTATACAAATCAACTTTTATATTCAAATCATTAAGTGGGGCTTTTCCTATTAGTGCATTTACATTCTCTTTATAAATATCTTCTTTAAAATAAAAATATTTAATCATATTAATAACAGCTTTTACATTCTCTTGATTTATCAATTTTGAAGTCATTTCTGTTGAGATTTTTAGACTTGGGAATTTTTCACTTAAATATGAATACAATGCTAATACATCAGAGTTTGTATAAGTTAAAATTGCTATATCATTACTATTTACACCTTTTTGCATTAATGAAGCAATTTTAGAAGCGATATTTTTAAATTTCTCTTCATCTTCATCTAAAGCTTCATCTTCAAAAACCTCTACATATCCATCTTTATTTATTGATAATTGATCATAATATTCATAGTTTACTAAAGGCTTAAAAAGTGAGTTTACATAATTTACAATATTTTCACATGATCTAAAGTTTGTATTTAAAACTTCTACTTCAATTAAAGGATTAGTTTTTGCAACATAATCAAATAACTCTCTTTTTCCACCTCTGAATCTATAAATTGATTGTTTTGTATCTCCCACATAAAAAAAAGATTTTAATTTTTCATTACTACCTGATAATATCTCATCAATTAATGGTTTTAAAATCTTATACTGCAACAAAGAAGTATCTTGAAACTCATCAATTAAAATATGTGAAAACTTTGAGTCTAATCTAAAATATAAAAACTCTTTATCTATTTTTGTTGATAAAAGTTCATAAACTATATTTGAAATATCATTAAACTCTAAATAGTTTTTTGCTTTATTAAATGAAAACTTAAACTCTTTAAACTCATGGAAAAGTTCAAAAAGTTTACTAAGTGAATATGCAGAACGAAGCTTGTAATAGTTTATCAACTCTTGTTTTAATGCACTAAAATGTGCTTCTAAAACATCTGTAGTAAACTTTTTAAAGTAGTTATAATCCTTTGCACTCTCTTTTAAAAACCAATTTTTTGTAAGAAGTTCATCAAAAGTTTCATAATCTACTGCTTTTTTAGCAGCATTTGAGGCTATATCACAATTTAGTACAAACTCTTTTATTTTCATGGCATGAACCATGGCTTGTTTTTTTTGCAAAGGAATCAACTTTGCATCAATAGAAACCACATCAATATCTTCGTTTTTTTCCAAAAGAAGCTTAAAAAGATCAAATAAAGAGTTAAATTTTTTATTCTCATACCAAGAAAACTCTATTAATTTATCAAAACTATTAAGCTCTAAAGATTGTAAAAATTTATAACTTAATGTTTCTATATCATCTTGTTTTATATCAAAATCATCACTAATTCCTATATATCCACAAAACTCTCTTAATATTTTATTTACAAATTTATCAATTGTAAAAATAGATAGAGTTGCATTTACAAACTTCTTAACTAAAAGATGCTTCTTACCTAAAATTTCTTCTTTTGAAAGATTTGATTGAACTGCAATAGCATTTAAATAAGCTTCATCATCACCTAATGTTTGCAAGGTTTTATAGATTCTCTCGCTCATCTCATTTGCAGCTTTATTTGTAAATGTTAAAGTTAAAATTTCACTTGGGTTTGCACCATTTAATAAAAGTGTTATATATCTTACTGTTAATGCAAAAGTTTTTCCACTTCCTGCACTTGCTTTTAATGCTAAATATTGTTTCATAAATTTATAGTACAAAAGAATTCTTAAATTTTCCCCTATATTAATATTAATATTTACTTATTTTATTGTTTTAATGTTATTATTAAGGTTATTATTTTTTTGGGAGTGAATATGCAGACAAAAAATAAGATTATCTTCCTTGTAATTTTTATAACATTCTCTATGTTTGTTTTATTAATTGCAAACTTAATCTACAACTTTAGAGATTATGGAGTAAAAAACATTGATGCAAAAGCCCAAGCTTTAGCAAAAACAATAGAACACTCCTTAACTTCTCAAATGGTAACGGGTGTAATTGAAAATAGAGAACTATTTTTAAGTCAATTGGAAGATTTACCAAATATTGATAAAATTTGGTTAAGTAGAGGAAAAGATGTTGTTGATATGTTTGGTATTGGCTTTAACAATGAAATAGCAAGAGATGCAGTAGATAACGAAGTATTGCAAACAGGTCAAACAAAAAGAGTTATTACAGAAAATATCTTTTCAAAAAGTCATTATAGAATTACTATTCCTTATATTGCTACAAGTCAAGGTAAAATTGACTGTATGAAGTGTCATACAAATGCAAAAGAAGGTGATACCTTAGGTGCCATTACTATTACTATGTCTATTGATGACTCAAAAGAAGTAGGTATTACAACAGTTACGCATACAGCAGTAATTGCATTGGTTTTAATGCTAATCATTGTCTTTTTAATTAATTTCTTAATCTCACCATTTTTAAGTCTATTTGATGAGATAAAAAAAGTTATGAATAAAGCTCAAAGTGGTGACTATTCATATAGAGTTGAAAATGCACAAGGTAAAGAGGCGAAAGATGTTGCTTCTTGGATTAATGGCTTATTAGAAAAATTAGAAATCACTCTTGATGCAATAGATTCTAAAATATCTATTTTCTTATCTGATAATTTAAGTGAAGAAAAAGATCACTTAATCAATGTAAAAAATACTGTTGATAGATTATCTGATGTTTATAGATTTAGAAAAACAATCGAATATGATGAATCACTTGAAGAGATCTATTTAAGATTGGCTCATGTATTAAAAGATAAATTAAATATCAAAAACTTTAATTTCTTTGAATCTGATACAGTAAATAATAAAATTGAAGTAGTTTATACACAAAAACAGATGTATTGTAATATTGTTGAAACTGGTTGTAGAGCAGATAGAACAAATACTATTATAGACTCAACGCAATTTAAAAATGTTTGTTCATCTTGTGATAAATGTGATGATGTAAACTATTTTTGTATTCCATATTCAATCTCAAATGAGCTTGATTTAGTTGTATCAATCTATACAGATTCTGTAAAAGAGACACAAAGAATAAGAGAAATAATACCATATATTCAAGACTATATTGATTCTGCTAAAACTGTAATAGTAAGTAAAAAACTTATGAATATCCTTGAATTAAATGCAAGAACAGATCCATTAACAGGATTATTTAATAGAAAATATCTAGAAGATTCTATTAGCAAAATTACTGCACAAGCAACAAGAGCTGATATTAAATTTGGTGTTTTAATGGTAGATATTGATCACTTTAAATTAGTAAATGATACATATGGACATGATATAGGTGATAATGCAATTAAAATTGTTGCTGAAACACTTGTAGAAAATACAAGAGAGTCTGATATTGTAATAAGATTTGGAGGAGAAGAGTTTATAGTATTATTATACAATTGTGATGAAAAATCAGTAGAATCTCTTGCTTTAAAAATCAAAGAAGCATTTGCCCTTAAAAAAATTCCAGCTGGTACTACTACAATTTCTAAAACTATGAGTGTTGGAACATCACTATATCCAAAAGATAGTTCTAATATAAGAGATTGTATTAAGTATGCAGATTTAGCTTTATATGAGGCAAAAGAGACAGGAAGAAACAAAGTAGTTGCCTTTAAACCTGAATTATTAAAGCAGTAGAAAAAACAGATCTACTGCTTCTTTTTTCGTTAAGTATATTTTAGTTATAATATTTTTTTTCAAATCATCTTAGGAAATATTATGCAAAAAAAACATCAAAAAGTTCAAGTCTTACTAGATGCAATTCCTCATATAAAAAAGTTTTATGGAAAAACAATTGTAATTAAATATGGAGGTTCAGCTCAAACTTCACCTGATTTACAAGAAAAATTTGCAGAAGATATCGTATTACTTAAATTAGTTGGTATGAATCCTGTAATAGTACATGGTGGTGGGGCAAGAATTTCAGAACTTCTTGAAAAATTAAATATAAAATCTGAATTTATTGATGGTCATAGAGTTACTAGTGAAGAAACAATGAGAGTTGTAGAGATGGTATTAAGTGGAGATATAAATAAAAATATCACTTCACTTTTAAATTATCATGGTGCAAAAGCTATTGGTATTTCAGGTAAAGACTCTTCAATAATAAAAGCAAAACCAAAAGATAATGGCAAATTTGGTTATACAGGAGTTGTTACAGAAGTTAATGGACAACTTATAAATAATCTAGTAAAAGAGGGGTTTATTCCTGTAATTGCCCCAATAGCTGATAGTGCAACTCCTAGTCATCCTGGCTTTAATATCAATGCAGATGTTGCAGCAAGCAAAGTTGCAAGTGCAATTAATGCTCAAAAAGTACTATTTTTAACAGATATCAAAGGTGTATTGGATAAAGAGGGGAATCTTTTAAATTCACTTGATAAAAATGATGTTGAAAAATATAAAAAAGATGGCACAATTGCAGGTGGAATGATTCCAAAAGTTGACTCTTGCATAGATGCTATTTACAATGGTGTTAACAAAGCACATATTATTGATGGAAGAGTTGAACACTCAATTTTATTAGAACTATTTACAAGTGATGGAATTGGTACACAATTTCTTAGAAAAAATGGAACTAATAATGGAATTGACATAGAAAAATTATTAAATGAAATTTAGAGGGAAAAAATGAACTTTATTGAAACAAGAGGAAATGATAAAATAAAACCATGTGAGGTTTCTTTTAGCGAAGCTATATTAAGCCCAAGTGCATCTTTTGGTGGATTGTATGTACCAAAAGAGCTTCCAAAACTTGAAGATGATTTTTTACAAAAGCACTTAGATTGTGATTATAAAAAATTAGCATTTGATATTTTAAAAGCGTTTGAAATAGATATTACAGATGAAGATATAAATGAAGCATTAGCTTTATATGATAATTTTGATGATAGTTTAAATCCTTGTCCTGTAGTAAAAGTAAAAGATGATTTATTTGTTCATGAGCAATACCATGGACCAACAAGAGCATTTAAAGATATGGCTTTACAACCATTTGGTTCTATTTTATCTTCAATTGCAAAGCAAAAAAATGAAAAATATCTTATTTTAGCAGCAACAAGTGGAGATACAGGTCCAGCTGCACTTAATACATTTAAAAATAAAGAAAATATAAAAATAGCTTGTTTATACCCAAATGGTGGAACTTCTGATGTACAAAAACTTCAAATGGTTTGCGAAGATGGAGATAATCAAAAAGTAATTGGAATAGAAGGTAACTTTGATGATGCACAAACTGCACTAAAAAATCTTTTATCTTCTGAATCTTTTAAAAAAGAGTTAGAAAATGACGGAATAAAACTAAGTGCAGCAAACTCTGTAAACTTTGGAAGAATTATATTTCAAATTATTTATCATTTTCATTCATATTTAGAGCTATTAAGACAAGAAGAGATAACTTATGGTGAAAAAATCTATTTAGTAGTGCCAAGTGGAAACTTTGGTAATGTACTAGGCGGTTTTTATGCTAAAAAGATGGGTGTTCCTATTGAAAAACTTTTAGTTGCATCAAATGAAAACAATATATTAACTGAGTGGATTAATACAGGGGTTTATGATATTTCAAATAAAAAATTAATTCTTACAAAATCTCCTGCTATGGATATACTTAAATCTTCAAATATTGAAAGAGTAATATATCACTTATTTGGAGCAAAAAGAACAAAAGAGTTATTTGATAGTCTAAATGAAAATAAGAAGTTTGAATTAACAAAAGAAGAACTTGATTTACTTCAAAATGAGTTTTCTGCAATAAATTCAGATGATAATTACGGAAAAGAAATAATAAAAAAATTCATTGATAAAAATTATCTTATGGATCCACATACAGCTACTTGTTTAAAAGCATATGAAAACCTAAGAGAGAAAAATCTTAAAACTGTTATTTATTCAACAGCTGAATGGACAAAATTTTCACCAACAGTTTTAAATGCTTTAAAAGAAGATAATAAAACTTATGCTGATAAAGATGCTTTAGAGGAAATATCTTCTAAATATAATGCAAACTTACCACAAAGCATTAAAAAATTATTTTCTTCAAAAATTATTCATGATTCAATTATAGATAAAGAAGATATCGAAAAAGAGATAGTAAAGTTTATTAGAGAAGCATAAGCTCTCTAATAACTAAATCTTATAATTTTTGTGTGTAATTTTCTCACAATACCTACATAAATAGTTTCAATTTGACTTGCGTCATTACACTTTAAGAAAATTAACAATATAATAAACAAATTTTATTTTAAAATAAGGAAGATAAATGTCTAACGAAACAAATAGACGGGATTTTCTTGGATACACTTTTGCTGCAGTTGCTGCAGTTGGAGGTGCCGCTTCTTTAGTTGGTATGAAGAAAGCATGGGACCCACTTCCAAGTGTATTAGCTAGCGGATTTACTGAGTTTGATCTTAGTAAAAGTAAAGCTGGTGAGCCAAGTACAATCATGTGGAGAGGTAAGCCGATTTTTATTCTTAAAAAGACTGCTGAAATGGAAGATTCTAAAAGAGACTTAGTAGTTAATGGTGATAGATTTACTATTGCAATTGGATTATGTACTCACCTTGGATGTATTCCAGCATGGAAAAAAGATATGTGGAAATGCGCATGTCATGGTGGGGAGTTTAATGCTAGTGGGAAGCAAACATTTGGACCTCCTCCAAGACCTCTTGATCTGCCTCCGTTTAGTGTTTCTGGAAATACACTTACTTTAGGTGAAGAAGGACCAGAATACAAAGAAATCGCAGCTGCGATGATGGCGTAAGGAGTTAAATAATGGCAAAATTTACAAAAGCAAACTCTGTTGGTGAGTGGTTAGATCAAAGATTAAACACTACTACACTAAACAAAGTTTTAATGACTGAGTATTGGATTCCAAAAGATATTAACTTCTTATGGGCAATGGGTGTATTATTAGCTACTACATTTGGTATTCTTGTAATTTCAGGAATTTTTTTAATGATGTACTACAAACCAGATGTTAATTTAGCATTTGATTCTGTAAACTACACAATTATGCAAGAGGTTGCATATGGTTGGTTATTTAGACACATGCACGGTGTTGCAGCTTCTGTTGTATTTTTAATCATCTATATTCACATGTTAACAGGTATCTACTATGGTTCTTATAAGCAAGGTAGAGAGATGATTTGGATTTCAGGTATGTTATTATTTGTAACATTCAGTGCTGCTGGATTCTCTGGATATATGTTACCATGGGGACAAATGTCTTACTGGGCTGCAATGGTTATTACTAACCTTTTTGGTGGTGTTCCATTTATTGGTGATGCATTAGTTGTATGGATTAGAGGTGACTTTAATGTTGCTGATGCTACATTAACAAGATTTTTTATGTTACATGTATTCTTATTACCTATTGTAATTATGGCTATTATTGTTGTTCACTTTTACACATTAAGAATTCCTCATGTTAATAATCAAGAATCAGAAGATATTGATTTTGATGCTGAAGCTGAAAAGTATTTAAGTGGAAATAAAAAAGAGTCTAAAGTTATTCCATTCTGGCCTATCTTTATTTCAAAAGATTTAGCTGTATTGGGAATCTTTTTAATTTTCTATTTTTATTTAGTATTCTTCCACTATAGTTTTGCAATGGATCCAGTTAACTTTGATCCTGCTGATAATATGGTAACTCCTGCACATATTTATCCTGAGTGGTATTTCTTGTGGTCATATGAAGTGTTAAGAGGATTCTTCTTTGATATTGGACCTATTAAAGCATTTGATATTGGACTTATCGCATTTGGTTTTGCAAATGTTATTTTCTTTATTTTCCCATTCTTAGACAGAGATCCAGCTGTATTACCAGCTCATAAAAGACCTGGATTTAATATTTGGTTCTGGATTTTAATGGTAGATTTAATTGTATTAACTGTATATGGTAAATTACCTCCAACAGGTATAAATGCATGGGTAGGATTTGTATCGGCTACGATATTTATTATTCTATTTTTATTGTTGCCAATTATTACAAAAGCTGATGCTAAAAAGAGAGGTGCATAATGAGAGAGTTAAAAGTATTAATAGTTGTAGTAGTATTTACTCTTATTACTTATTGGGGAGTTGAGCCATTTGCTCATTCGCAAATGCACCCACATGTTGAGCCAGCTGATTATGAGTATAAAGATGTAGATGGTTTAAACGGACTAACAGGAAATGCAACAAATGGTGCTTCTTTAGTTCAAACTAACTGTACAGCTTGTCACTCAATTGAAAAAGAAGGTTTTCCTCCTGTAATGGATGATGCAACTTCTGCTGCTAGTTATGGTGTTGTACCACCTGATTTAAGTACTGCTGGAAATCTTTATAATGCTGATTATTTAGCTGCATTTATAAAAAATTCTGCAAAAGCTTCAAAAGTTGAACATAAATTCAAAGATGGAAGAATTCATCCAATGCCAGGTTATGAGTGGATGCAACCACAAGAAATTGCTGATATGGTTGCTTATTTACAATCAATTGCACCTGAAGAAATGACAAATAAAGAAGTATTTACAGATGCTTGTCAAAGATGTCATGGTATTAAATATGGGGATATGAAAGGTGGAACAATGGCCGCTCATACTCCAAATGAAAATATCAAAGCATATATGGGGAAAACTCCTCCTGATTTATCTCAATATATTAGAAGTAGAGGTGAATCATACTTACATACATTTATCAATAACCCTCAAAAACACTTAGAGGGAACTGCGATGCCAAGAGTTGGTTTAACTCAAAAAGCTGAGCAACAAGTTATTGATTATATGGAGCAAGTTGGAGATTCTAAAAAAGCTGAAAGAGAAGCACTAGGACCAAAATTTTTAATTTACTTAGTGATTTTCGCAATTTTTGCTTGGTTATGGAAAGCAAAACTTTGGAGAAATCTTCACTAGAAGATTTACTTTTTAAACTAAAAGGCCTAGATTTTTATAATCTAGGCCTTTTTTATTACACTGCTACAATTTTACAAAATCTTATTTCAATTTTTTAATTATTAGCTTTTTTTATAAAACTTAAGTACTGTTTAACAGATTAAATAGTAACATAATTGTAACAAAAATTAAAGGGACGAATATGAAGTTAGGAAAAATCGTTTTAGCATGTACATTAGCTTTTGGGATTGCTAGTGCTCAAGATGTTATGCAAAAATCTATGTCTATCATGGAACAAGGGATTACTCAAATTCAACAAGGTTTTTTAAATAACAATATTGAATTAATAAGAAGTGGTTCAAAACTTGTTCAAGATGGAAATAAATTATTTTCTGATAAAAAAGTAATTGCACAATATTTACCAAAAGATAAAAAACACATGGTAAATGTTGCATCTAATGCTTCTAAAAGAATTAGTTTAGATATAAATATTTTAGAGCTAAACTTAGAAGATAAAGCATATTTAAATGCAGCTAATGCATACTCTGATATCTTAAATGCATGTTCAAGATGTCATTCAATAGTTAGAAGTTGGTAATAAAAAAGATAAACTTAAAAGTTTATCTTTTTTAAATAAGTATTTTTGCAGCAACTGCTGTAATTGCAGTTTGAGACTTCAATATTAATTTTGTATTAAAGCCAACAATTTTTTCTTTATCAAACTTATCTATTTCACTACTAGAAAAACCACCCTCACAACCAATTATTATTGTTTTTATATCATCTTTTTTAGAATCTACACTATTATTTGAAAAATTCAACATATAAGTATTTGGGTTTTCTTTAATAAACTCATCTAGACAGTTTGTCAATTCAAGCTTTATAATATCACTTCTTCCACACTGTTGAGAAGAATTAACAAGAATTTTTTCCATCTTCTCAAAATTTAATTTAAAGTTGTTTTGAGAATAATCACAAGGAATAAAAGTAATCTTACTTACTCCAAGTTCATTTAAATATGGAAGTTCTTTTTCTATAGTTTTAGGATCAACTATACACCAAGCAATGTGTAACTGTTTATCAAGTTTTACAATATACTCTTTTTTTGACTCTAATTTTAAAGAAGCACTTTTTCTATCAATTGAAACTATCTTATAAAAATAAAGATAATTATCTTTTAAATTTCTAAATGCAATTTCATCTGATACTTTATGTCTTCTTGCTTTTATTAAGTGTTTAAAATTATCATTCTCTATATTTAAAACAGCCTCTTTTGCATTTTCATGATAAGTAAACTGCATACTTAAAATACCTTTGAAATAATATATACACTAACTAAAACAAGTAGTTCTATAGTATAAATATTTTTTGCATAAGGTATAAATTCTTCTTGAGCTTTTATATCAGTTGATTTAATAACTCTCATTTTTTTATATCTTTTTATTTCAATTACAAGTAAAAAAATTGAAGCTGCTATCATTATAATAATAGTAAAACTAAAACTTCGTGCATATGCAGAAACAATTGCTCCTGTGTACATAATTACCGCATTACTTAAGTGATACACAGGGGTTGTAAGTTTTAATCTTTTTGCTAATTTTATAAAATCTTTAACAAAAATCAAACTGTAAAAGTTAAAAAGTATAATAGCTAAGAAAAAAAAGATTGCATACACATGTGTTGTTACTGCTTCTTGCATAATTTCCATTGTTTATCTCACTTTTAAAAAATTTTGGTATTATAACAAACTTGTCATAAGGTATTAGTAAAGGAAAAAAATGGCTTTAAACGTTAAAGAAGCACTAAGTATTATAGAAAATTTACAAATAAATTTAAATTATGAAATTATACCCATAGAAAAAAGTATCAATAGAGTTTGCACAGATGATATCTTCGCACAATATGCTCTTCCAAAATTTGATAATTCTGCTATGGATGGCTATGCTATTAGATACGAAGATAGAAATAATGAACTTGAAATTATAGATACTATTTTTGCAGGTGACAATAAACATACAGAACTTAAATCTAATACTTGTGTGAAAATAATGACAGGAGCTAGAGTTCCTAAAAATACAAACGCAATAATACCAAAAGAAGAGACAAAAGAAAAAAATAACAAAATAAAAATAACAAAAAACGTAAAAGAGTTTCAACATATAAGATATATTGGTGAAGATATTAGCTTAAATGAACATCTAATAAAAAAAGGTTCTAGGTTAAATTTTGCAAAAATCACCCTACTTTCTTCGCAAGGAATATCACATATAAAAGTATATAAAAAACCTAAGATTGCTGTTTTTGCTTCAGGAGAAGAGTTAAAACTTCATTATGAAAAAATTGAAGATTATCAAATTTATAACTCAAATACCCCAACATTTCTAGCAAGAGCAATTGAACTTGGTTGTGAAGTTACTTTTATGGGACAAGCAAAAGATAGTGTTGAATCAATAAAAGAACTTATTGAGAACTCACTAGAAGCTGATTTGATTATAACATCTGGTGGAGTAAGTGTTGGAGATGCTGATTTTACAAAAGAAGCTTTTAACACACTTGATTTTAAAACTATAATTGATGGTATTTATATAAAACCTGGAAAACCAACTATATTTGGAAAAATAAAAGATACATATATTTTAAATCTTCCAGGAAACCCTTTGGCTTCTGCACTTATTTTTGAAGTTTTTGGGAGAATGATTGTACAAAAATTAAGAGGTTCTAGAAATATTTTTCACAATTATATAATTGGTAAAATGTCAGAACCACTTAAAAATAAAAAAAGAACTACTGTAATTCCTGGTGATTTTGATGGAGAGTATTTTACACCTTCAAAAAAGAGAGCTCCTGGAATGGTAAATGTACTTTCAAATGCTAATAGTATGATAGTAGTAGATGAAAACAATGATGAACTTTTAGAAAATGATGAAGTTAAAATCTTACCAATTAATTGGAAATTCTTTACGGATATAAAAAAGGATTTTATTACAAAATAGTTACCTTTATATTTATCCATAAATAAATTTTAAATAAATTTTACTATAATATAAAAAAATAAATAAGGTTTTTAATGTCTAAAAGAATAAAATATTTTAATTCAATTATTTTTGCTATACTAATTGTGGGTGCAAATTATACAGTTCAATTTCCAATTAATGAATGGCTTACTTATGGAGCAATATTATATCCATTTACATTTTTATTGACTGACATATTAGGTGAGAATTTTTCAAAAAATGATGTTTTAGTTGTTGTGAAGTCAGGTATTGCACTCGCAATAATTCCTACGATTTTAATTGCAGATTGGAGAATTGCATTTGCCTCTATAACAACATTTTTTTTAATACAACAATTAGATGTTTCTATTTTCCATTATTTGAAAGAAAAATATCAAGATAAGTGGTGGCTTAGAAATAATGCTAGTACTATGCTATCTCAGTTATTTGATACAACATTATTTTTCATTCTTGCGTTTAGTTTTGTTTTACCTTTTGATGTTATTATAAAACTTATTGTTGGAGATTATATGATAAAACTTATTATTGCAATTTTAGATACTCCTATTTTCTACATCTTAGCTATAAAATTGAAACTTTTTAGATTTAAGAGAATTTAATGGAATTTACTTCAGAAATACTACAAGCTTTATCTAAGAGAGCATGGAAACTTTCTTGGATTATAGTATTATATGCTATATTATCCCTTTTTATCTGTTTAAATATAATTGTAAATAAAGAGCTTTATTTTTTAGAAAATTTTGTGACATTAGAAAAAAATTATTTAGAATTGCTTAAATTTTTTTCTGAATCATTTCTTTTATCAATTATAATATTTGGTATATTTTATATTTTAAAAGGTGATTCAGATAATGCTTTAAAAAAATCAAGAACAAAATTATATATAAAGATTAAAGAAAGAGTAAGATTAGTTTTTAAATATAGATATAATTTCCCAAAAAACAACTACTCTGATGAAATTAGATTACTTACTGAAAAAATTAAAACATTTAAAAGAAATGATGATATTCACCATATAGATATTTCAAAACTTAGTTTTTCAATTGTAAATGGAATTGATTCACTTTATGCTATATACAAAATCAATGATAATGAAAAAATATTATTTAGTATATGGTACCCAGGTAACTTTATTGCTATTGCTATTGCCTTAAATAAATCATTAACAGTTTTATCAAGAAAAGAAATAAAAAATAAATTTGAAAATACATTAAATTTGGTAGATAGTGTTAATTCAGAAGATGATAGATTATCTGAAAGAGATGTATACTGGTGGTTTGATATAAAATATAATGTAACGGAAGAATTTTTATTTAATAATATAGAAAAAGAACAAATTTCAAGAAAAGTTGCACATATTTTAACTGTAGGATTACCTATTGGATTGGAACTAATGGGATGGAAAGAGAAAAAATAGCTATACTATTTAGTGGTGGACTTGAAAGCACAGCATTAATTAAATATTATAAAAATAAAAAAAAAGATATTACATTAATATACCTATTTTTTGGTTATGTCTGGGAAGATGCAGAGTTTTTTCATGCTAAAAAAATAGCATCTAAATACAAATTAACAATAGCCACATTTGATTTATCAAAAGTAATCAATACAATTCAATTGGGAAATGTAAAAAATTTAAAAGAAAATATTATTCCATTAAGAAATCTTTCTCTTCTTACCTTCGCTTCACTTTTTATTTACAATAAAAATATATATAAACTTGCGATAGGTATTCAAGGCAATTTAGAATATCCTGACACAAGTAAAAGTTATATAAAAGATATTGAAAAACTTATTAGTATTGGCTTATTAAAGAATGACTTTCAAATCGAAGTACCATTTTATGGGAAAAAGAAAGAAGAAATAATTAAAGAATATTCATTACCTTTAGAATTAATATTTTCTTGTACTAATCCTATAAAATATAAAAGATGTCACAACTGTTATAAATGCAAAAAACTTGATTTTTTAATCAAAAAATACTCATAGGCTATTTATGTTATAATTATCGATTTAAACATAATACTCAAAGGATATAAATGAAATTTAGTGGAAAAAATGTACTAGTTACAGGTGCTAGTAGAGGTATAGGTGCACAAATTGCTAAAACTTTAGCAACACATGGACTTAAAGTGTGGATTAACTATAGAAGTGGTGCTAGTGCTGCTGAAAAGATAAAAGAAGAGATTGAAGCAAATGGTGGATGTGCTGCTATTATTAAAGCTGATGTAACAATTGAAGAAGAGTTTAATGCAGCTATTAAAACAATTATAGATGCTGATTCAGAATTATCATATTTAGTAAATAATGCAGGTATTACAAAAGATAAACTTGCTTTAAGAATGTCAGTTGATGATTTTACTGATGTAATAAATGCAAATTTAACTTCTGCTTTTATTGGTTGTAAAGGTGCTTTAAAAGTTATGGGTAAAAAAAGATTTGGTTCTATTGTAAATATTTCTTCAATTGTGGGAGAAATGGGAAATCCTGGACAAACAAATTATTCTGCTTCAAAAGGTGGCTTAAATGCAATGACAAAATCTTTTGCAAAAGAGGCAGCAGCAAGAGGTATTAGATATAATGCAGTAACTCCTGGATTTATTCAAACAGATATGACTGATGAATTAAAAGATGAAGTAAAAGAGCAATATGAAAAAAATATTCCTTTAAATAGATTTGGTCAAGCAAGTGAGATAGCTGATGCAGTAGCGTTTCTACTAAGTGATCACTCAAGTTATATCACTGGAGAAATACTAAAAGTTAACGGCGGTTTATACGTTTAAATTCCACTAAAAAAATGTTTAAAAGATTTTTTAAAATCTTTTTGGCTATAATACGATGATAATTTTATAAAAGGAAAAAATATGGCATTATTAGATGATGTAAAAGAAGTGGTAGTAGAGCAACTAGATTGTGATATTGCAGAGATCAAAGAAGATTCTAAATTTATTGAGGATTTAGGAGCGGACTCTTTAGACGTAGTTGAATTAGTTATGGCTTTAGAAGAGAAGTTTGATATCGAAATCCCTGATGAAGATGCAGAAGGTATCCAAACTGTTGCTGATGCTATTAAATACATCGAAGAGCACGCGTAATTTTAAACTTTTGAATAAAAAGCTAGACTTCTAGCTTTTTATTTTGTCTTTTTTATTTAAAATCTTGAGTTTTTATTGAAAATTGAATATTTTAAATAAAATATAAATACACGAAACGGAGCATAATTAATGAAAAGAGTTGTTGTAACTGGTTTAGGTACTATTAATTCTGTAGGAAACAACGTTGATGAATCTTTCAAAGCTGTAGTTGAAGGTCAATGTGGTATTGAAAAAATAACACTATTTGATGCTTCACAGTACCCTGTACAAATTGCAGCAGAAGTTAAAAACTTTGATCCAACAGAAGTAATGGATAAAAAAGAAGTAAAAAAAGCTGATAGATTTATTCAATTAGGTATAAAAGCTGCAAAAGAAGCAATGAAAGATGCAAATTTCATTACAGATGAAAATAAAAAAGTTGATGATTCAATTTCTGAAAGATTTGGTATTATTTCAGCATCTGGAATTGGTGGATTAGGAACAATTGAAAAAAACTCTGTTGTGTGTCAATCAAGAGGTCCAAGAAGAATTTCTCCATTTTTTATTCCATCATCACTTGTTAATATGCTTGGTGGTTTTATCTCAATTGAGCATGGTTTAAAAGGTCCAAGTTTATCTCATGTTACAGCTTGTGCAGCTTCAACTCATGCACTTGCAGATGCAGTTAAAACAATTGCAACAAATGGAGCTGATAAAATATTAGTTGTTGGTGCAGAAAGTGCCATTTGTGGTGCTGGTGTTGGTGGATTTGCTTCAATGAAAGCTTTAAGTGCTAGAAATGACGACCCACAAAAAGCTTCAAGACCATTTGATAAAGATAGAGATGGTTTTGTAATGGGTGAAGGTGCTGGTGCTTTAGTTATTGAGTCATTAGATTCTGCTAAAGCAAGAGGTGCAAAAATCTATGCTGAAATAATAGGTTTTGGGGAAAGTGCAGATGCAAATCATATCACTGCTCCTGTTATTGATGGACCATTAAGAGCTATGAAAGCAGCACTTGCTATGGCAAAAGAGACTATTGGTGAAGATATTAAAATTGATTATGTAAATGCTCATGGTACATCAACTCCTGTTGGAGATGGAAATGAATCAAAAGCTATTTTAGATCTATTTGGTGATATATCAAATTGTCCTCCTGTTACATCAACAAAAGGTCAAATTGGACATTGTTTAGGTGCTGCTGGTGCTATTGAAGCAATATTTGCCATTAAAGCATTAGAAGAGGGAATTATTCCTCCAACAATAAACTTAGAAAACCAAGATGAAGAATGTAACCTTGATTTTGTTCCTAATAAATCAAGAAAAACTCAATTAACTACTGTAATGAGTAATAACTTTGGTTTTGGTGGAACAAATGGTTCTATCATCTTCAAAAAATTTATAGACTAACAAACACTCTTATAGAGGGATCTTCCCTCTAGAAAAAAGGAATATATTTGGCAACTTATCTAAATTTTGAAAATAAAATACAACAAATTGAAGAAGACATTTTAGTTGCAAAAAGTCGTGCAGATGAACATGCTGTTGAGATTTTAGATAAAAAACTTCAAAAAGAAGTTGAAAAAACTTTCAAGAACTTAAATGATTATCAAAAACTGCAACTAGCAAGACATCCAGACAGGCCATATGCTCTTGATTATATAAGAGGTTTATTAACTGATGCTTATGAATTACATGGTGATAGACATTATAATGATGATAATGCAATAATTTGTTACTTAGGATATATAGGTTCGCAAAAAGTAATGGTTATTGGTGAGCAAAAAGGTCGAGGAACAAAAAATAAACTAAAAAGAAACTTTGGAATGCCAAGTCCTGAAGGTTATAGAAAAGCTTTAAGATGTGCAAAAATGGCTGAAAAATTTAGTATTCCAATTCTTATGCTAGTTGACACTCCAGGTGCATACCCAGGAATTGGAGCAGAAGAGAGAAATCAAAGTGAAGCAATTGCTAAAAACTTATATGAATTTTCTAATTTGAAAACCCAAACTATTTCAGTTGTAATTGGTGAGGGTGGTTCAGGTGGAGCACTTGCTATTTCAGTTGCAGATAAGCTAGCAATGATGAGATATTCTGTTTATGCAGTAATTTCGCCTGAGGGCTGTGCTGCTATTTTATGGAATGACCCAGCACAAGCAGAAACAGCAGCAAATTCACTTAAAATAACAGCTGAATCATTAAAAGAATTAGAATTAATTGATGATGTTATAAATGAACCACTAATTGGGGCACATAGACAAAAAGAACAAGCTATTCAAGCACTTGGAGATTATTTTTTAAATACTTTAGAAGAATTAAAATCTCAAACTACTGCTCAAAGACTTGAAAAAAGATATGAAAAACTTATGAATCTTGGTAAGTTTGAAGACAGCAAAAAGTAGTAAAACTACTTTTTAGCTCCCACTAATCTGCCAACATACTCTCCTGCTAATAAATGCATATGTAAGTGATTTACTTCTTGTCCACCATGCTCTTTTATATTTGTTATTAATCTATAACCATTCTCTCTTACACCTAATTTATCAGCTACTTCATGAATAAATTTTGTCATATTTGCCATAAGTTCTGGCTTGATTACATCAAAAGAGTCATAATGCTTTTTAGGAATAATAAGCACATGAATTTTAGCCGCAGGATTTATATCATGAAAACATAAAAACTCTTCATTTTCAAGAACTGTTTTATTTGGTATCTCACCATCTATAATTTTACAAAATAAACACATATTTCTTCCTTTTATTTTTATGGAATTATTATAACCAAACTCTAATAAATTATTAAGTATAATCCCTAACTTTAGAAAGAACTATTGAACAGGAGAAAGTTAAGTGAAAGTATGGATTGAAAAAATAAATAATGCCAATTCACTTGAAGAATTAGAATCTTTAAGAGTTGAAACACTTGGGAAAAAAGGTGTTTTAACAAAAGAATTTGCAAAACTTAAAACTATACCAAATGAAGAGAAAAAAGCTTTTGCTCAAAATTTAAATGAGCAAAAAATTGCAATAAATGAAGCAATAGATACAAAAAAAGAAGTACTTGAAAAAGAGGCTTTAAATAAAAAATTAGAAAATGAAAAAATTGATGTTACTAGATTTAATAATGAGTTATCATATGCTTCAATTCATCCAGTAATTGATACAATGGATAGAATAATAACTTATTTCCAAAATCTAAACTTTGCAGTAGAAGAAGGACCTTTAGTTGAAGATGATTTTCACAACTTTGAAGCATTGAACCTTCCAAAATATCACCCTGCAAGAGATATGCAAGATACTTTTTACAATAAAGACTTTACGGTATTAAGAACACACACTTCTCCTGTGCAAATAAGAACAATGCTATCACAAAAGCCACCAATTAGAATGATAGCTCCTGGTACTGTTTTTAGAAGAGATTTTGATTTAACACATACTCCAATGTTTCACCAAGTAGAAGGACTTGTAGTTGATAGTGCAGATAAAGTATCATTTGCAAATTTAAAACATGTTCTTGTTGAGTTTTTACAACATATGTTTGGTGATGTTGAAGTTAGATTTAGACCATCTTTCTTCCCTTTTACAGAACCAAGTGCAGAAGTTGATATTTCATGTGTATTTTGTAAAGGTGATGGATGTAGAGTATGTTCACATACAGGATGGCTTGAAGTTTTAGGTTGTGGTGTTGTTGACCCTAATGTATTTAAAGCTGTGGGATATGAAAATGTTTCAGGATATGCTTTTGGTTTAGGCGTTGAAAGATTTGCGATGCTTATACACAATATTGGAGATTTAAGATCTCTATTTGAAAGTGATTTAAAATTATTAGGACAGTTTAGATGATAGTTACAAGAAAATGGTTAGAAGAGTTTATTGATATATCAAAAATTTCTACTGATGATATTTGCAAAACACTAAACTCAATTGGACTTGAAGTTGATAGTGTAAAAGAAGTAAGAATTGCTTCTAAAGTTGTAGTAGGAAAAGTTTTAGAAAAAGAAAAACATCCAGATGCAGATAAGTTAAATATCTGTCAAGTAGATGTTGGAGATGAGACTGTACAAATTGTATGTGGGGCAAAAAATGTTGATGCAGGGCAATATGTACCTGTTGCTAAAGTTGGTTGTAAATTAAATGATAATTTTAAAATAAAAAAAGCAAAACTAAGAGGTGTTGAATCAAATGGAATGATTTGTTCTTCAACTGAATTAGGATTAGCAAAACTAAATGATGGAATTTTAGAACTTGATAACTCAATTGGAAAACTAAAAATTGGGAAAGAGTTAAATGAATATCCTTTAATAAATGATGATATTATTGAAATTGAACTAACTGCAAATAGAGGTGACTGTTTAAGTATAAATGGTATTGCAAGAGAATTAAGTGCTTTTTATAATATCCCAATTATCGAAAAAGAGAAAAATCTTGATAATAATGAGCTTGGAATTGGTCAATTTTTAGAAGTTGAATGTGAAAGTAGCATTGAAAGTTCATTACTATTTAAAGCAATTGATTTTACTGATTTTAAACTTCCTGTTTTATATAAATTAAGAGTTGGAGAAATTGATAAGTTTGAAGAAAATGATATAAATGATGCAATATTTTATTCGATTCACTCACACGGTGTAATTTTAAACTCATATGCAAATGAAGATGCTGATACAGATGATGATTTATCAGTATTACATGTAAAAAAAGATAAAGATGGTTTTGATAATGTATATGGAAAAGAGCATTTAAGTACTATTTGTATTGAACATAAAAAGACAAAAGTACAAGATAATATATTTATTGTTGAAGCTTCATATATTAATCCAGAAAAATTATCTAAAAGAGTTTTTGAAACAAAGAAAAAAACTGGAGATATTTATTATAGAACTTCAAGAGGAAGTGAACCAGATATCAAACAAGGGATTGATTGTTTTACAACTTTTATATCAAAATATGGTGCAAAAATCTACAATGGAGCAGAAGCTTTTGTAGAAGATATTGAAAAAAAATATTTAGATATTAATATAGATAAAATAAACTCAATAATAGGTCAAGATATACCAAAAGCACAAATTGAAAATATTTTAAATGCACTTGGATTTGAAGTAAAAGAAGGTTTGAACAATGTATTTTCTATTCAAATTCCTTTACACAGACATGATATTAAAAATATGGCTGATGTTACAGAAGAGATTGTAAGAATTGTAGGAATTGATAACATTAAAGCAAAACCTTTAGCAATTGATGAAGTAAATAGATTTAATAAAACATCAGCAAATTTAATCAAAAAAAATAAAATAAGAAGAAAAGCTATTGAAAATGGTTTTTATGAAACTTTAACTTATGTTTTTTCAAATAAAGAAAACTTACAAAAGTATGGTTTTGATGTTGTAAAAGAAGAACTAGATGTATTAAATCCTATTGTAAATGAGTTAAATACTTTAAGAACAACGATTCTTTTAAATTTAGTAGAAGCTTGTTCTAATAACTTCAAACAAGGTATTAAAAGTGCTGCATTTTTTGAAATTGGTAAAGTAATAAATACAAATAGAGAAGAGAGTTTTAAAATCTCTTTTATTCACAGTGGATCAAAAGAAGAAGAAAGCTTCACAAATGCAGGAAAACCAGCAAATATTGATTTTTTTGAATTTTCAAAAAGAGTATTAAATTCAATTGGAAAGTTTGAATTAGAACCTATGGATAATATTAAAAATAGTTTTATTCATCCTTATCAAAATGCAAATGTAATAATTGATGGTAAAGTAGTTGGATTTATTTGTAAACTTCACCCAAGTATTGCAATTGAATTTGACTTGCCAGATACATTTATTGCAGAAATTGATTTTGATGCAATTAAAAATGATTTGGTAAAAGTGCATAAAACATCAAAATTTCAAGCTTCAAGAAAAGATTTAAGTATTATTGCACCTAAAAATATGCCTTATGCAAAAATAAAAAAAGTAATAAACTCAATTGAAGATACTAATATAAAACAGTTTAATTTAATTGATATTTATAGTGATGAAAAACTTAAAGAGAGTGAAAGTTTAACTATTAGATTTATTTTGCAAAATGATGAAAAAACTTTGGAAGAAGAAGATATAACTTCAACAATGAATAAAATTTTAGAAAAACTTGATACAGAACTAGGCATTGGATTAAGAGAATAAAGAGGTAAAAAGTGGAAACATTAAACATAAAAAAAATTGGAAAATCATTTGATATTACAATTGATACAATAAGTAGTGATAAATCAATCTCTCATAGATGTGCAATGTTTTCACTATTTTCAAATAAAACTTCATATATAAAAAACTATCTTACAGCTGAGGATACTTTAAATACATTAAGTATCGTAGAACAACTTGGTGCAAAAATCAAAAGAGATGGCTCATATATAGAAATCACTCCACCAAATAAATTAACAGAACCAGAAGATGTTTTAGATTGTGGTAACTCAGGAACTGCAATAAGACTTTTTTGTGGTTTATTTGCAAGTTTTGATGGGGCTTTTACTCTAACAGGGGATAAATACTTAAGAGCAAGGCCTATGAAAAGAGTTGCAAATCCATTAAGAAGTATTGGAGCTAAAATTGATGGAAGAGATGATGGAAATAAAGCTCCTTTATTTATTAGAGGAAATAAACTTAAAGCATTTAAGTACCAATCACCCATAAACTCTGCACAAGTAAAATCTGCTATGATTTTAGCTGCTTTAAAAGCAGAAGATACATGTAAATACAAAGAAGAAGAGTTAACAAGAGATCACACAGAACGAATGCTAAATGGTATGGGTGCAAATATAAAACTAGATGAAGAGGGTTTTATAAATATTAAGCCTTTAAATGATTATTTAAAACCACTAGACATAACAGTTCCAACTGATCCCTCTTCAGCTTTTTTCTTTGCAGTTGCAGCAGCAATAAACCCAAACTCAAAAGTTACGATAAAAAATGTAACTTTAAATCCCACAAGAATAGAAGCGTATAAAATTCTTGAAAAAATGGGAGCTAAAGTTGAGTATATTGAAAAAGAGAATATTTATGAACCAATTGGTGATATCATTGTAGAACATAATGAACTAAAAGGTGTAAATGTAAATGAAAATATCTCTTGGCTAATTGATGAATTACCAGCTTTATCAATTGCAATGAGCTTAGCAAAAGGCAATTCTAAAGTAAGTAATGCAAAAGAGTTAAGAGTTAAAGAAAGCGATAGAATATCTTCTGTAATAGAAAATTTAAAACTTTGTGGTGTTGATTATACAGAGTTTGAAGATGGTTATGAAATTGTTGGTGGTTCAATAAATAAAGCTACAATTAACTCATATGGGGATCATAGAATCGCTATGAGTTTTGCAATTGCTGGAACCATATGTGATATGGATATTGAAGATACACAATGTATTCAAACATCATTTCCTAACTTCAAAGAGATACTTGACACCCTATATTAAGGAAAATTATGCAAGTTAAATTAGCTTCAAGTTATGGTTTTTGTTTTGGAGTAAAAAGAGCTATAAAAATAGCAGAATCGTATGAAAATTCTGCTACTATGGGACCACTAATTCACAATCAAAATGAGATTGATAGATTAAAAAATAATTTTAATGTAGGTTTATATAATTCACTTTCAGAAGTAAAAAAAGATGATACTGTTATTATTAGAACTCATGGTATTCCAAAAGATGAGCTAAGAGATTTAAAGAAAAATAAAGCAGCAAAAGTCATAAATGCAACTTGCCCTTTTGTTACAACTCCTCAACAAATAGTTAAAAAAATGTCAAAAGAAAACTACTCAATACTAATTTTTGGAGATAGTACACATCCAGAAGTAAAAGGTGTAAAATCTTATGGAGAAGATCAAGATGATGTTCATGTTGTAATGAGTGTCCAAGACTTAGATAAAATAAATTTCAAATATGACAAGATTGCAACTGTTGCTCAAACCACAAAGAAAAAAGAAGTATATCTTGAAATTGTAAATGCACTTATATTAAAAAATAAAGAAGTTAGGGTATTTAATACAATTTGTGATGCAACTTTTGAAAATCAAGATGCAGCAAGAGATTTATCAAAAGAGGTTGATATAATGATTGTAATTGGAGGTAAAAACTCTTCAAATACAAAACAATTACATGCAATTTGTTTAGAAAATTGTGCAGATTCTTACTTAATTGAAAACTCAAAAGAGCTTGAAAAACAGTGGTTTGAGGGCAAAAAAGTCTGTGGTATAACAGCTGGTGCATCAACACCAGATTGGATCATTCAAGAAGTAGTAAATAAAGTAGAAAAATATAACGAAATTTTTTAGTTTAAGCCAGTTTTGGATATAATCATCCCATTTAATAAATAACGGTTAATACGAAGGAATAATATGGGTATCGAAGATATTGAAATTGGTGAAGACTTTGACTTTGAGCAAATGCTTAATGAGTCTTTTGAGAATGCTGAAAATAACTCTGTAGTAAATGGTGTAATTGTAGAAATTACTGAAGAAAACGCGCTTGTTGACGTTGGTCAAAAGATTGAAGGTAGATTAAACATCTCTGAAATCACGGTAAATGGTGAAGTAAAATATAAAGAGGGTGATACTATCCCTGTTATGTTAATGGGAAATAGAGGAGAAAGACCTTCAATCTCACATAGAAAAGTTTTACAAAAAGAGAAATTTGACGCATTTGTAGAGAAACATAAAGAAGACCTTGAAGATGTAGTAATTGAAGGTAAAGTTGTTTCTGTTAAAAATAAAGGTGGTTTCATAATTGAAGATGAGGATGGATGTGAATATTTCATGCCAATGGCTCAATCTTACTTAAAAGTTTATGGTGCAATCGGTAAAAAAGTTAAAGCTAAAGTTTTAAAAGTAAACGAAAGCCAAAACTCAATTATTGTTTCTAGAAAGAAACTAATTGAAGAAGCAAAAGCACAAAAAGATACTAAAATTGCTGAAATTTTAGAATCAGGTGAACCAGTAAATGGAACAATTAAAAAAATCACTTCTTATGGAATGTTTGTAGATTTAGGTGGAATTGATGGTTTAGTAAACTACAATGAAATCTCTTACAAAGGTCCTGTTAATCCAGCTAACTATTATGAAGAAGGTGATGAAGTTACAGTTTCTATTCTTTCTTATGATAAAGCAAAACAACACTTATCATTATCAATCAAAGCTGCATTACCAAATCCATGGGAAGAGATTAAAGATCAATTAGAAGTTGGTGATACAATCACTGTTACTGTTTCTAACTTTGAATCTTATGGTGCATTTGTTGATTTAGGAAATGATATTGAGGGATTATTACATATTTCTGAAATTACATGGAATAAAAATATCAAAAATCCAAAAGAGATTTTAACTTTAGGTGAAGAAGTTAATGTTGAAGTAATTGAGCTTGATATTGATAAGAAAAGATTAAGAGTTTCATTAAAGAACTTACAAGAAAAACCTTTTGCAAAATTCTTAAAAGAGAACAATGTAGGTGATGTTATTAAAGGTAAAGTTGCTACTTTAACTGACTTTGGTGCATTTGTTACTATTGGTGAAATTGATGGATTATTACATAATGAAGAAGCTTCTTGGGAAACTAATGCAAAATGTAAATCTATGTTTAAAAAAGGTGATGAAGTTGAAGTTAAAATCATCAAAATTGATAAAGACAAAGAAAATATTTCTTTAAGTATTAAAGAAATTTCAGATTCTCCTGCTAAAAAATTCCAAGATGCACACAGAATTGGTGATATTGTAAAAGGACCAATCAAAGATGTTAAAGATTTTGGTCTATTCATTAAACTAGATGATAATTTAGATGGTTTAGTAAGAACAGAAGATTTTGGTCCATTAAAAGCTGATGAAGTTAAAATTGGTGAAGAGATTGAAGCTGTTGTTGTAAATATAGATACAAAAAGAAATAGAGTTAGATTATCTATTAAAAGATTAGAATTACAACAAGAAAGAGAAGTTCTTAAAGCTGTAAATGATGATTCAAATATGACTTTAGGCGATTTATTAAAAGATCAAATTAAATAATTTTTAAATAAGAGGGATTTTAAAAATGAGTAAACATACTATCGTAGTTTGTGACCACATTCATGAGGATGGACTTAACATCCTTAAGAACACAGAGGACATAAACTACGTTTATGCCGCAAATATAGATAAAACTGCACTATTAGATGTAATTAAAGATGCTGATATTGCAATTACAAGAAGTTCTACAGATGTAGATGAAAAGTTTTTAAACGCAGCTGTTAATTTAAAAGCAATAATAAGAGCTGGTGTTGGATATGACAATGTTGATATGGAAGGTTGTAGCAAAAGAGGAATAATTGCTATGAATGTTCCAACAGCTAACACTATTGCAGCAGTTGAACTTACTATGGCTCATATGTTATCTTGTATGAGAAAATTCCCTTATGCGCACAATCAATTAAAACAAGATAGAATCTGGAAAAGAGAAGATTGGTATGGAAATGAGTTATTTGGTAAAAAACTAGGTGTTATTGGTTTTGGTAATATTGGACACAGAGTTGCATTAAGAGCAAAATCTTTTGAGATGGATGTTGTAACTTATGACCCATATATACCATCAACAAAAGCAACTGATTTAGGCATCGAATATACTACAAATTTCGATGATATTTTATCTTGTGATATTATTACAATACACACACCAAAAAATAAAGAGACACTTGATATTATTGGTGAAAAAGAGATTGCAAAAATGAAAGATGGTGTTATTTTAATAAACTGCGCAAGAGGTGGTTTATATAATGAAGAAGCACTAGTAAACAACTTAAAATCTGGAAAAATTGCAATGGCTGGTATTGATGTATTTAAAAAAGAGCCTGCAATAAACCACCCTCTTTTAGACTTAGATAATGTAACTGTAACTGCACACTTAGGTGCAAATACAAAAGAGTCTCAAAAGAAAATAGCTGTTCAAGCTGCACAAAATGCAATTGAATCAGCGCGTGGAATTGCATATCCAAATGCTCTTAACTTACCAATAGATGAAAGTAAAATCCCTTCTTTTGTAAAACCATATATCGAATTAACTCAAAAAATGGCATTTTTAAGTGCACAAAGTGATAAAAGTGCTATTAGATCAATTAGCGTACAAGCAGAGGGTAAAATTGCAGAATATTTAGACTCTTTGACTACATTTGCAGCAGTTGGTTCACTATCTGTATCAGGTGGAGAAGATGTAAACTATGTAAATGCAAAATTTTGGGCAGAAGAGAAAGGTATCACTTTTGATACTGCTGAAATTTCTCATAACAGTGGATATAACAATAAAGTTACTGTTAAAATTACTACAGAAAAAGGTGTAAATACTATATCTGGAACTGTATTTAATGATAACATGCAAAGAATTGTTGATATTAATCATTTCGCTTTAGATATTGAACCAAAAGGTAATATGATATTCCTTAGAAACTCTGATGTACCTGGAGTAATTGGAGAAGTTGGTAAAGTGTTAGGAAATGAAGGTATTAATATTGCAGACTTTAGGCTATCAAGAGGTAAAAATGGTGCTCTTGCAGTTATTTTAGTTGATAGTACAATAAATAGTGATATTTTAAGTAAATTAGCAAACCTAGAAGCAGCAATATCTGTTTCTTATGCAGAAATTTAAGGATAAAAAATGGCAATTTCAATGAGCGAATTAAAAAAGGGATTAAAGATACAATTAGATGGTATCCCTTATAAAATTACAGAGTATCAACATGTAAAACCTGGTAAAGGAGCTGCTTTTGTTAGATGTAAAATAAAATCTTTTCTAAATGGAAAAGTTATCGAAAAAACTTTCCATGCTGGTGATAAATGTGAAACTCCAAATTTAGAACAAAAAAATATGCAATACCTATACGATGATGGTGAAATGCTACAATTCATGGATACACAAAACTATGAGCAAATAGGTTTAACACATGATCAAGTAGGTGATGCACAAAACTGGATTATTGATGGAATGAGTGTTGATATGATGTTTTTCAATGAAAAACCAATCACAGTTGAACCACCAATGACAGTTGAACTAAAAATCATTGATACTCCACCAAACTTTAAAGGTGACTCACAAGGTGGTAAAAAACCTGCAACTTTAGAATCAGGTGCGGTAGTTCAAATTCCATTTCACCTAGTTGAAGGTGATGTTATTAAATGTGATACAAGAACTGGGGAATACCTAGAAAAAGTTAAATAAAATAAAAAAAGAGAATAACTCTCTTTTTTTATTTATACTATAATCATAACTTTTAAATAAATACTATTTAAAAGTGTAAACCAATCAGAAACTGCCCAACATTACCACTACTAGAAGTAGTCAAAGAAAACCAAAGACTTAAAAATAAAGATACTATTGTGATGATTTTCCACTTAGTTCTCCACCAACCTTTTCTTTTATTGAACTCTTTTATGTATCTTACATCTTTATCAGCTGTTTGAGTAAATATAATATCTGTGGAATATGCAAGTATTCCAGTAACTGTTAATACATAACCAAAGCTATCTTGAAATGTAGGGAAAAAAGAGTATTTAAATATATGATAAATTCCTATATAAAAAAATAATAAGACAGATGTTGCAAAGCCATGACCTATTATTGTTCCATAACCTAAATTGGTATTTTCTAAGAGTTCATTTTTAAATTTCTGTTTATGCCATTTTAGAGGATTATTTATACCTTTATTGTTATAATACTGTCTTATTTTAGGTATTTTGTATATGTATTTATAAATAAAGAATATTGGTTTTGCAATAAAGTTTGCAAACTTTATAGAAGCTCTATAAAAAAAATAATATATTATATTGTAAAAATATTCTATTTGTTTCAATTTTCTTCCTTTAGTGGATAATCATATACTTTATTTATATTATTTCATATATTTTCTTGCATAAAAAACTATTCCACCACCTAAAAATATTAAAAGCATATCCATAAAGAAAAAATAATGAATTTCATTTATATTAAAATATAATCCTATAAAACTTATAATATACCCAACTGTTTGTAATATAGATTTTTTATTCATTTTTCACCTTTAAATACTATCTTTTATTGTGTATATCATTAAACTTATCAATATCTTTTGCCATAGGCCAAATTAAATATCCCCCTAAGAATGTAATTAAAAATATTAAAATTAGCATTCCTCCCCAAAAAAAATCAAAAAAATTTGGCAAAATAACCCATCCAATAATTAAAATTATCGAACCAATTAAAGCTTTTTTATTATTTGTAAGTTTTTTCATTTATTTTTCCTTTTTATCATATATGTAGCTAAAGTATGGTTTTATAATTAATTCATTTGCTATTTGTATATATTTACTGTTCCCTGCTACTGTATCTACAAAAGTATCAAATGCTAATTTAATTATAAAATCTTCTGCTTTTTGTCTTTCTAAATAATAAATTGAAGTTTTTGATGCTCCATTAACAAAACCAAAAAATAATGTAAATTGAAAAGGAACTTTTCCTGTTGTTGTTAAAAGTATTGCTGTAGAAGTTTGTTCTACATATTTCAAACCTTGTATAGTACCACTTTTCAATTGAGATAAAAACTCTTCTTGATTCTCTTCATATACTTTATTTAAATAATCTTTTCTTTTTATATTATTATTGATTATATTTCTCGCTTCTTCTATATTCATATCATTTGGAATATGAGGTTGTGCCAAATTATTTATCCAATGATTACTTGTATCAATATGAGTTTCTTTTTTATGTTCTTTTTTTTCTTTAAATAGTTCCGCAAATAGTTCTACTGTTTTTACTTCTACTTTTATATTATCACTATTTTCTTTAATTTTATTTTTCACAAATTTCAAAATTTCAGAAGATGTTTTTACTTCCTTTTTATATACTATATCAATTTTATTATTATAGTTTTTATCTTCTTTAATTATTTTCTCTTTTAAATTTACTTGTTCTATAAATATTTCATCATTTTTTGAGCCAGTTAGAGTATAAAATAGAAAGTGAAGTTTTTTCTTTTCTTTTTCTACTTCTATCCAAACCTCTTTTTCATACTCTCTTGTTATCTCTTCATTATTATCTGCATCAATCCATCCTGAAATATATTTAACTTTTGAAGAGTCTATATTTAACTTATCTGCTAA
>NZ_JBSRRO010000007.1:0-70457 GCF_055140965.1 Malaciobacter sp. | reverse complement strand
TTACTTATCTGTTTACTTGTAAAAATAACATTTGTAAAGGTATTTGTGATGTATAAACAATTCGTAGGAATAGATATTTCTAAAGACAGCTTTGATTTAACACTACTACAGAGTAGTGGTGAGATTAAACTAGAGGTAAAACTTACAATGGATAGAGATGGATTTGATACTTTATTAGAGTATCTATCATCTTATTCCAAAGAAGAGCTTTTATTTTAAGTGTGTAGTAATTAATCCAATACTCATAAAGAGTTTTATTGGTTCAACTACACTTAGAAAAACTAAGAATGATAAAAAAGATGCAGCTTCAATTGCTCTATTTAGTTTAAAATCATATCAGTCATTACATCTTGCAACACCTGATATTATTGAAAATATCAGACCACTTATCCGTGAGAGAGAAAATCTCTCAAAAGATATAGCCAGATTAAAAACTGAAATAAAAGCTAATTTAGTGCAATTATTCCCTGAATTGTTAAAGAACACAAATATATTTACAAAGAGCATTTTAAATCTGCTCCTTAAAGCTCCTAGCCGTAAAGCGATTAGAAACTTAAGGGAGAAGACTATCCAACGAATACTAGATGATACAAGTGGCAATAAAGTTAAAATCACTGCAAAGGATATATTAACCCTAGCAAAAACTTCTATCGCCGTATCCGATAAATATCTTGAAAAAGTTTTAACTTCTAAAATTAGAAGATTAATAGCTATTCAAGATGAATTATCTATTCTAGATTTAGAGTTGGAAAACTCTTTAGAAGATACTCATATAAACGACGATATTGATATATTACAATCAATACCTGGTGTTGGGTCAGTAACTTCTAAAAACTTTATGGTTGAAGTATCTTCTATTGATAGATTCAATTCAGTTAAGCAACTATGTGCTTCAATCGGAATTGACCCATCAGTTAGACAAAGTGGTACTTCAATCAACTATAAAGGCAAAATCTCAAAAAGAGGTAATGCCAACCTTAGAAGAACTATTTGGCAAATGGCAATTGGAACTATCCGCTCTTGCGAAAAATTTAAACTCTATTTCTCTAAAAAACGAGAAGAAGGTAAAAAATTTAAACAAGCTGTTATTGCTGTTGCAAATAAACTTCTAAAAACAATATTTGTAATGTTAAAGAACAAAACCAAATTTGATGAAAATTTAGCTTTAGGTGTTTCCAAATGAAACTTTAAAATCTTTGTTTTTTTAGTTAGGTTTCTTTATAGTTGACTCCTATACCATTCCACGAGCTGCTGCCCAATAAATTCCCATATTAAAACCTTTTCTTACGAAACTTCCAAGTTTACTGCAAGGAGTTGGTTTTACATCTTCGTCATAATCATACCAAAGTGGCATTCCGCAAGATAATCCCATCTGAGCAATTGCAATTACTTTACCATCATAAGCTTCTGTTGGATAGCCGTATCTAAGCTCTGAGGCAATATTATCAGCAACAACATCTGTTTGATTATGTATAGTTCCACCTGCTTTTGAAACTGGTAGATCAACTGTATCTCCTAAAGTATATATATTCTCATATCCTTTTACTTTTAAAGTTTTTTTATCAGTTGGTAACCATCCCTCATCATTAATAGCTTTTGATAATCCTGATTCTCTTATAAATTTTGTTGCAATAAAAGGAGGTGTTGACATCAAAATATCAAACTCAATCTCTTCACCCTCTTCTGAATAAGCAATTTTCTTATCAGGATCAACTTTGTTTAAAGTAAAACTTGTTTTATGCTTTACCCCTATATCATCAAAAATAGATGGTAAAACTTTAGAAGTAGGTCCTTGCATAAAAAGTCCATCAGTTATACTTTGAGCAACTTTTGGATAAGTATATATAATCTCAACATCTTCTCTTACTCCATGTTCTTTTAAATGATCATGCAACATAATCGTTGTTTCAACAGGTGCGATACCGCATTGATAAGGAACATTTGGAGTTTTTGGAAAACTAACAGTTACTAAAACTCTTCCTTTTTTTAACTGCCCAAGCTTTTTTGCTAGCTCTTTTGCTCCATCATAAGAATAGAACCAATTTCCACCCTCTTTTAATCCAGGAATTCTATCTACTGCTACTTCACAACCTGTAGCAAGAACTACATAATCATATTTATAAATAGTTCCACTTTTCCCTTTTACAAAATTTTCACTAGGTTTTATCTGTATTGCTTCATCTATTATAAAATTTATTTCTGGCATCAAAAGAGTTTTTTGTTCTCTTACAAATTCATGCCCTGATGCTTTATGAAAAGCAACATACATAGCTCCAGGTCTATAATAATGATATTTTGAATCTGAAATCATTGTAATTTCTATTTCATCTTTATCAATTTCATGCATAAGTCTTCTTGCTAAATTATTTGCAGTCATTGTACCAGCAGTACCACCGCCTACAATAAGAATTTTTTTCTTCATAGAAACTCCTTTTATAATTAATTCTAACAAAAGAACAAAAGGAAATAATAAGATTAGTGTAAGATTAATATAAGATTTAACTCATGCATAGTTTATATCCAAAGCCTTTAATATTTTGGATTGAGTTTTCATAAAGTTTTTTTCTAAGACTTGAAATCACCATTCTAATGGCTTCATTTGTTGTGGGTTCTTCCCAAATTGAATTTTCTATATACTCTAAACTTACAATTGTATTTCTATTTTCATATAAAAGTTCAAATAGTAAAGACTCTTTTTTTGTTAAGTTTATTTTTGAATCTTTACTTATTATCATCTTTTGTACAAAATCATATATATAATTCTCTTTTAGTTTTATTTTATCAGTAATTTTCTTTTGATTTTTTACACTTAAAGAAATAGAGACCAATAACTCATCTATATCTATTGGCTTTTTAAAATAAAAATCCACTTCTGCATCAATTGCCCTATTTAAATAGATATGATTATTAAAAGCTGTCATAACAATTCTGATACAACTTGGCTTAACACTTGCAATTTTTTGTAACAAATGCAAACCATCAACTTCTGGAATCTGAATATCTGCAACTATTACATCAATATCTTCTTTTCTAAATATTGCAAAAGCATCCATTGCATTATTTGCAATTTTTACTTCTTTAAAATAAATTGAGAGTATTCTTTCTAACCATTTTAATGTACTCTCATCATCTTCAACAATTAATAAAGTTAGTGCTTGTAGTTTTGTATATAATTTTCCCATTAATTTTCATCTTTTGATTTTAGTGAAATAGTAAATACTGCACCAATTTGATTATTTTGTACAGTTAAATTTCCTTTCATATTATGTTCTATAATCACTTTTGACATATAAAGACCTATTCCATTTCCTTGCTTTTTTGTTGTAACATAAGGTTCAAAAATTTGTTCAATATTTTTCATACAAATACCTCCACCATTATCACCGATGCTAAGTTCTATAAAACTTCCATTTTGAATAATATCAATATTAATAAAACTATTAAACTGCTTTCTTAAAATCAAAACATCTAAGGCATTTTGTATTATATTTAAAAGAGCTTGCCTAAACTCATTTTCTAAACTATAAAGTTCTAAGTTTACACCCTCTTCAATATTTACATTTATTTTTATGTTTTCATTTTTTAATTGAACATCAATTAATTTGATTGTATCTTTCACACTATTTAATATATTAAAATTCTTTTTTTCTTTGGAAATTTTAAAGAAATTACTAAAATCATCAATTGTTTCAGACATGTAATTGATCTTTTCAATCATCTCTGTTTCCATTTCATTTAACAAATTAAAATCAAAATCTTCGCTATTGTTTAAGTGTTTTAAACCTTGAACAATAACTCCAAGATTATTTAAAGGCTGTCTCCATTGGTGTGCAATTGATTCAATCATCTCTCCCATTGAAGCAAGTCTTGATTGATGACACATAATTTCATATTGTTTAGTTCTACTTTCTACTTCTTTGTTTATTCTTCTTTTTAAATCTTCTTGATATTTAACATCAGAAGTAATATCAGAAGTAATCATCACAATTTCATTTGTACTTTTAATATAACTTAAAGACATACTCGCATTGATTTTTTTGCCTGATTTTGTAACACAAATTTTTCTAAATCTTTCGACAATTCCTTCCTCAATTGCTCTTTGTACTGCACTTTTACTAGGCTGTGCATATTCAGGAGAAGATAAAGATATACAAGACTCACTGTATAACTCTTCCATTGAATACTCCATCATTGTTTGAAAAAATTTATTTGCATAAAGAAAAGTACCCTCTTCATTTAAAATAGAGATACCATTTCCTGCTAAATCAAAAACTGCATGAAGTTCCTCTTTTTTAGACCTTAAATCTCTAAGACTTTTTTTTAATTCTAAATATAAATTCCTATACTTTGTAACATCTTTGAAGTAATATGTATCATCAAAATATGAAACTTCATAATCTTTATTATTCCAATAAATAGTTAAATTATCTATATTTTTTGATTTTAATAATAAAAGTTTATTATAAGTTACTTTACTAAAATGTTCATATAATTTGCTATTATTAAACTTCTCTTTTATCTGTCCAAATGAATCAATTACTGTGTCATTTTCTACTACTAAAATAATTATTTCAGGAAGATTGTTTAAAATTGTTGAAAATTTATTGTTCTTTTGCATTATTTATGATATCTATTATTAAATTAAAGTTTTTATAAAAGACGAGTATATTATTTAGATTCAAAGATTCTATTATGAAATAACTCACTTAAAGGCTCAAACAAAACATCTTTTGCTTCTTGAAACTCAATATCATTTTCAAAACATAGTTCTAAAAGATGGCTTTGAATATTTTTAGTTTTATCTATTTTTCGTAAAAGATAAAATATCACTGGGTTTATTTGTCTATACTTAACCTCATCATCTTTAAAATCATAATAAATAATTGCATAATTCTCTTCTTTTTTTTCTATATTTGCATTTAAAATATCATAGTTAAATTTCTTAAGTCTTGCACTATTTGAAAGTTTATAGCTATTTTCATAATGAAACTCTTTTAACTCTTCTATTTTGTACTCTTGCATGGCTAATTCAATCTCAATCCAGTCAAAGTATAAAAGTTCATAAAGATATTTTCTATCATGAAATAGTCTATTTTTTTTTACAAACTTTCTATAATCATTTGCAATTTGCCAAACAAACTCAGTGGTACAAGGCTCTTTTAGAAACTTTCTTATTGAGTTTTCTAACTCTTTTTCACTAATATACTTTTTAAACTCTAAAAAACTATTTTTTATAATCTCTTCATATCTATAATAAACTAACTTTTGATAAACTTTATATTTAGAAGAGATCTCTTTTTTATTATCTTTTGTAACAATATTAATAAAATCTTTTTGTATATCTTTTTCTAAATCAGCCATTTTGAACTTCTTTTACTATATTTTTCATGTGAAGATACTCTTTTTCAAGCTCACTTAATGGTGGGATATTATTATCCCTTTCTATCATCACAGGGGCGTTTATTTGTTTTAAAGTATACTCTAAAAGTTTCCAAACCCCACTACAAATGGGCATGCCATGAGAATCTATTCTAAGATTTGATTCCTCATCAAAATAGTGACCTGCAATATGCATATATGCAATTTTACTTTTGTCAATTTGGTCGATAAAATCTCTTGCTTTAAAAGAGTGATTTACTGAATTTACAAATACATTATTTACATCAAGAAGCATTTTAGCACCTGATTTTTCCAATACTTCATTTATAAAGTCAACTTCACGCATATTTGCATAAGGTATTAAGTAATATGTGGCATTTTCTAAGATTAAATTTCTTTGAATTATATCCTCAACCTCTTTTACTCTATCACTTATAATATTTACCATTCTTTTTGTCATAGGCAAAGGCAAAAGCTCATATGTTTGCATATTATTTAGTGATGAGAAACTAAGGTGTTCAGAATAAAACTCAATATTATATCTATCTAAAAACTCTTTTATCTTTTTAACAAACTCTTTATTTAACTTATCAATAGAACCAATTGATAGTGATAATCCATGGGCAACAGTAGGTTTTGAAAATAGTGCTTGCTCAAAGGCTTTTTCATAAACCCTTGGCATATGCATCCAATTTTCAGGAGTAACTTCCCACCAATCAGGTGAGAAATTGCTATGTTTTAAATCTAATAAAAAATCACTTCTTAGACCTAATCCACACCCCTTTAATTTAGTCATACAAAACTCTTAGTTAGCTTCCACATTTACCAGCACCACAAGAGCCAGTAACTTTTTTGTCTTTTTTCATACTATTGTTGTGCATGTCATTTTTCATGTCATTGCTTTTCATATCACCACCACATTTAGCAGAACCCGTAGAGCCTTTCATCTCTTTTTGCATATCAGCTCCACATTTACCAGAACCGCATGAGCCTTTTTTCTCTACTTTCTTCATATCGCCACCACACTTACCAGCTCCACAAGAACCACTACTTGCAGCAACTGCTGTTGTTGATGTAAGTGCAGCTCCTAGCATCATACCTGCTAGTTTTAATTTTGTATTACTTTTCATATTTTTCCTTTAAACTACTTTTCTACTGCTTGAACTTCAATTTCTAATTCTACTTTTTCACTAACAGCTACTCCACCAAACTCTAAAGCTTTATTCCATTTTAAATCAAAATCTGTACGATTAATCTCTCCCTCAAGTGAGAATCCTACTCTATTATTTCCCTCTAAGTCTTTGATTGTACCACCAATTTCAACTTCTAATTTAACCTCTTTTGTAATTCCTCTTATTGTCAAATCACCAATCATAACACCTTCGTCATCACTTTTTTTAATATATGATTTCATAACAAATTTAAGTTCTGGATACTTTTTTGCTAAAAAGAAGTCTGCACTTCTTAGGTGATTATCTCTTTTTTCAATACCTGTATCTATTGATTCTGTTTTTATTGTTGCGTTTAATGCTTTGAATACTTTTGTTTTGTAATCAAAATCAATATTTGCATCAAACTTCTTAAACTGCCCATTTACTTTTGTAATCATAAGATGCTTAACTGAGAAACCTACTTCTGAGTGTGCTTTATCTAAAGAGTGAGGTGTTGCATTTAATAATCCCGCTGCTAAAAATAAACCTGCTAGTAATTTTGCTGTTAACTTCATATTGTCTCCTTCGTGTCATTTTCATACAAAAGCATTATAGAATACTTATGTGTATTGTTTGTGTAGAAATCTTATTTATTATTATGTTATACTTACCTTAACTTTTAGGATTAATTATGAATATACTATTATTAGAAGACGACCTTATACTAAATGAAATAATCACAGAATATCTTGAAAATAAAGATTTTGAAGTAACATCAACTTATGATGGAGAAGATGCATTATCTTATCTATTTTCAAATATCTATGATTTATTACTTTTAGATGTAAATGTACCAAATATAAATGGTTTTGAAATTTTAAAAAGATTAAAAGATGAGGGTATTACAACTCCATCTATTTTTATTACTTCACTAAATCAAATTGATGATTTGAAAAAAGGTTTTGATATAGGATGCAATGACTATATTAAAAAACCCTTTGAGCTTGAGGAGTTAAGATTAAGAATTGAAAATATAAAAAAGACATTTAATATAAATGCAAATATTTTACAAATTGAAGAGAATATTATTTTTAATACTCAAGATTTAATTTTAAATAATGATGGTATTATTCATCATCTTCCACAAAAAGAGGCTAAAATACTTATTTATTTAGTAAATAATGCAAATAAAATAATACCCCATGAAGAGTTGATATCTAATGTTTGGGGTTATGAAGATACTCCTAGTTCTTCAACACTTAGAACATACATAAAAAATCTTCGTAAAATTTTAAGTGATGAGTATATACAAACAAAAAAAGGAGTTGGTTATAGTTTTAACAAGAAGTGAAAAATCTGCACTTGTTAGATTTTTGAGCCTATATCTTGGTTCATCGTTTATTTTACTTACTATTATTGCTTGGCTTTTTTATAAAGTAGAGTCAAATTTATATTATGATTTGATAACTTCAAATATGAAAAGTGTTGCCTCTAAAATATCTTCAACCATAATCTATGCGCATATGACAAATCAAAAAATAAATCCTGAAAAGATTAGAAAAAATATTGATTTTGATTTTGCACTTTATAACAACAATCATGAAAAACTTGTAGGAAATATTGAGGATAAGATTGATTTTACAAAAAAGATAAATCAATATGGGAACAGTTTTATTTTAATTGATGATTCTGCATTGGGGCATTTAGGAATAAATTATGTTGTTATTAAAGAGAATTTCTTTCATAAAAAAATACTTGAATTAAAAGAGAAGATTTTTATATCCTTTTTACTAATTTTTGCATTTTTATTTATAACTGGCTTTTATCTTGCAAAGATGTTTATTAAGCCTATTACAAATGAAAGATTAAAATTAAATAACTTTATAAAAGATACGACTCATGAATTAAATACCCCAATTACTGCTATTTTAATGTGTACAAGTAAAGGTTCATCTCTTAGTGAAAAAAACTTACAAAGAATAAACCTAAGTGCAAAAAGAATTTCAGAAATATATAAAGACCTAATTTATCTATTTTTAGAAGAGAAGAAAAAAGAGTCACCAAAGGTTCTAAGAATTGATGAAATTTTAAATGAACAAATAGAGTATTTTACAACTTTAGCTTCAAAAAAAAGAGTAGAAATCACAACAGATATTGAATCAACCTCTTTTTTTATAGACAAAGAGAGTTTTATTAGGCTAAGTAATAATCTTATTTCTAATGCAATAAAATATAACAAAATAGGTGGTTCAGTAGATATTATTTTGAAAAATAATCAATTTATTGTATGTGATACAGGTACAGGTATTGATAAAAAAAATTTAAAAGATATTTTCAAAAGATTTTATAGAGCAAATAGTGTTCAAGGGGGATTTGGAATAGGTCTAAACATAGTATACACAATATGTAAAGAGCACAATATTGATATAAATGTTGATTCTACACAAAATAAAGGTACAACTTTTACATTAAATTTAAATTCCACGTTAATTGCACAGTAAAAATGTAAGAATTCCTTATTAAATAACAAAAAGGAGTTCTTATGAAAAGTTTTTTAAAACTTTTTTCTATTCTAATCTTAGCATTTAGTATTGCAAATGCAGAACCTATTTCACAATCTGGAAATAAAAATGGCTATGATGTAAAATTTACATCTGAAAAATCACTTGTTGTTGGACAAAATAGTTTCTTTGTTCAAATCTTTAAAGATGGCAAACAAATCACTAATGCAAAAACTAAAATAAAGTTTTATATGCCAGAGATGCCAGGTATGCCATATATGGAGTTTAAAGATAAAGGTAAGCTTGTAGGAGATAAATATAAATTAGATGTAAATTTATCAATGAGTGGAACATGGCAATATCAACTAAAGTTTAAAACTTCTAATGGAGAAGTTCATACTTTAAGAGGAAGCGTGAACTTATAATGAAAAAGTTTTTATTTGTAATCACTCTTTTTATATCAACTCTAACAGCAAATAGCATAGATACTTTAGTAAATAGTGCTATTTTGAAAAATAGTGAGCTTAAAAGTATAGAAAAATCTATTATGATTGCAAATGAGAATATCTTACTTGCAACAAAATATTCAAATCCTACTTTGTCTTTAGGTTTAACAGATATTCATACAAATGAAAACTATAACAAAAGAGATTTAGAACCAATGCAAGCACAGTCTATAGGAATAACTCAGGCTATTCCTATAACTGATAAACTAGAGATTAATCAATCAATTCAAATCACAAATAAAACTATTTTAGCTCTTAGTTTAGAAGATAAAAAGCTATTATTAAAATCGAAAATTTATGAACTTGCATATAAAATAGCTATTTTAAAAGAAAAAAGAGATTTTATAATAAAACAAAAACAAAACTTACAAAAGATTGAAAAATTACAAAATTATAAATATCAAACTTCAAACAATGATGTAAACTCTATATTTAACACAAAAATTGCAAGAAAAAACTTTGATATTGTATTAAATAATTTAGATACAAATATACAAACTTTAAAGCTAAATCTTGAAGAAATAACATACAAAAATATAAATAATATAAAAATAAATACAAATATAGATAAAAAATATATCAATTTAAAGTTTGACAATCATCCAAAAATAAAAGCCTTGCAACAGCAATTAAGACTAAATAAACAGCAAGAAGCTTTTGAAGAGGCTTCTAAAACATCTGATATTAAATTAAATGCTACATATTTTAATAGAAGAGAGTTTCAAGATTATGTAAATATCTCTGTTTCTATTCCTTTGTCAATTTATAATACAGAAAATATAAAAGTAAAAAAAGCACAACTAGAATATTTAAAAACAAAAGATGATTTACAAACTTTAAAACAAAACTTTATTATTTCAAATAAGATTTTACAAAAAGAACTAAATAATAGCTATAAAAACTACAAACTTATTACAAAAGATATTATTGCACTTCAAAATGGTATTGAAAAAAGTTTGAATATTAATAATAAGTTTAAAAATAACACCATAAAAATCATACAAAATCTAAATAAAACTATTAGTTTAAAAATAACTGCACTTGATGAAAAAACAAAATATTTCACAGCTTTATCAAAAGCTATTTATTATGAAGGAAAATAGATGAAGAAAATAGTACTTATATGTTTGCTTGGCTTAACTTTAATAAATGCAAAAATAATAGAAGTTGAACAACTATTTAATAAAAAAATTACCACTGTAAAAAAAGAAAAAGTATCATTTACCAAAGAGTTTTATGCAAATAGCTTAATAATAGAAGATAAAGTTGTTGATATAGTAACAAGATTTGATGGCTTTATAACAAAACTAAATGCAAATAGATTATATATGGATATAAAAAAGAATCAAGCACTTTTTTCTATCTATTCTGATGATATTTATAATATAACTAAAGAGTTAAAAATAGCAAAAGATTTAGATAAAAACCTTTATGAAAGTACACTTGATAAACTTGAAGTTCTAGCTATTAATAAAAAAGAGATAAATAGAATTAAAAATTCAAAAAAAGAGTTTAAAGATGTGACTTTTTACTCTCCTATAGATGCAATAATCTTACAAAAAAATATAAATTATAAATCATTTGCAAAAAAAGGGAAACTTCTTTTACAACTTGCAAATATAGATAAACTTTGGGTTATTGCAAAAATATATGAAAGTGATTTAAAAGATATAAAAGTAGGTCAAAGAACAAAAATATATTTTGATGGATTAGAACAAGCAGTTGAATCAAAAATAGATTTTATTTATCCAAATATTGACTCAACAAGCAAAACAGTTGATGTTAGAATGACCGTTGATAATAAGGATAAAAAAATATATCCAAATATGTTTGCAAAAGTAAAAGTAGAGATTGCACATGAAACAATGCTTACTTTACCTAAAACAGCTGTTTTAAATAAAGCAAGCAAATATTATGTGTTTGAACCAATTTCAAAAAGTGAATTTGAACCAATTGAAGTAAAAGTAAAAAGAGTATCTTCAAATAAGTATCAGATTCTAAGTGGTCTTAGTGAGGGTCAAAAAGTAATAAATAACTCACTATTCTTGCTTGATAGTGATGCTGTTACAAATGGTCTTTATGACAATGATGACGATGATTGGTAGGAAATAAATTATGGTTGAAAATATAATCTCATATAGTATAAAAAACAAATTTCTAGTACTTTTTTCTATTATAGTATTAACACTTGCCTCATTTTGGGCAGTTAAAAATACTAGTTTAGATGCCTTACCTGATTTATCTCCTCCACAAGTAATTGTGCAAGTAGAATGGGCAGGACAAAGTCCAAAGACAATTGAAGAGCAAGTTTCATATCCTCTTATATCAAACTTGATGAGTTTACCAAATATTGAAACAGTAAGAGCTATGAGTTCTTTTTCAAATGCATTGATTTATATAATTTTTAAAGATAATACAGACCTTTATGAATCAAGAAATAGAATATTAGAGCAATTATCTCAACTTCAAGGAGAATTCCCCTCAAATGCAAAAATAACTATTGGTCCAGATGCAACAGGTGTTGGTTGGGCATATGAGTATGCATTAAAATCTGATACAAAAAGTTTAGATGAACTAAGAACTTTGCAAGATTATTACTATAAATTTGCTCTTTTAGGGGTAGATGGAGTTAGTGAAATTGCTTCAATTGGTGGATTTATAAAAAACTATGAAATAACTTTAGATCAAAATAAAATGGTGCAGTACAACATAGGTATTGATGAGATAAAAAAAGCCCTTGAAAAAAGCAATAATGACAAAGGTGGAAGAATAATCTTAGAAAATGGCTATGAGCATATTATCACAGCAAAAGGCTATTTACAAAGTGTTTATGATATTGAAAATATCACTATTAAAACTCAAAATAATACCCCTTTGAAAGTAAAAGATATTGCAAGTGTTAATATAAGTTCAAAAAATAGAAGGGGAATGGTAGATTTAAACGGTCAAGGTGAAACTGTTGGTGGTATTGTAATTGTAAGGTATGGAGAAAATCCATACAAAGTAATTAAAAATGTGAAGAAAAAGCTTGAAACACTTAAAATTGATGGAGTTGAAGTAGTTGAAACATATGATAGAAGTTCACTAATTGATAAAGCCATTGATACTTTAAAATCTACATTAATAGAAGAGTCTATTATAGTAATGGTAGTTACTGCTTTATTTTTATTTCATGCAAGATCTGCATTAATTATAATAATTATCCTTCCTATTACTGTACTTTTAACTTTTTTATTTATGAAAATATTTGGAATGGGTTCAAATATCATGAGTTTAGGTGGTATTGCAATAGCAATTGGAGCAATGGTTGATGCAACTATTGTAATGGTAGAAAATGCCCATAAACACCTCCAAGGAAAAGAAGATATTTCAAATAAACAAAGAATTGAAATTATTATAAAATCAGCAAAACAAGTAGGTCGCCCTATTTTCTTTGCTTTAATTTTAGTTGTTGTATCTTTTTTACCAATCTTTGCTTTAACAGGGCAAGAGGGAAGATTATTTACTCCCCTTGCATTTACAAAAACTTTTGCGATGGTTAGTGGAGCTATTTTATCAATTACGGTGGTACCTATTTTAATGATATTTTTTATAAAAGGTAAGATTTTAAGTGAAGACAAAAATATACTAAATAGATTCTTTGTAAAGCTTTATTCACCACTTTTAAAACTCTCACTTAGATTTAGATATGTAATTGTAGCCCTATTTTTAGCAACTATAATATTAGCATACCCTGTTTACAAAAAACAAAACTGGGAATTTATGCCAATGATGAATGAGCAAACTTTTATGTATATGCCTGTAACTCCTTATGGACTTGGTATTGATTTAGCAAAAGAGTTAACTCAAAAAACAGATAAAATTTTGAAATCTTTCCCTGAAGTTGAAACTGTATTTGGAAAAGCAGGAAGAGCAGACACTGCAACTGACCCTGCTCCACTTGCAATGATTGAAACAATTATAACTTTAAAGCCACAAGAGAAGTGGAGAGAAGGCATGACATATAAAAAACTTATGCAAGAGATGGATGAAAAACTAAGAATTGCTGGACTTACTAATTCATGGACTTATCCTATTAGAGGAAGAATAGATATGCTTTTAACAGGGATTAGAACTCCACTTGGAATAAAACTATATGGAAATGACCATGAAAAATTGGAAAATGTTGCACTTAAAATTGAACAAAAATTAAAAAAATATGATAAAACTCTTGCAGTATCATCTGATAAAATAAACTCTGGATATTATTTAAATATAAAAATCGATGATAAAATGTTATCAAGATACTCTATTACAAAAGATGATGTTTTAAATACTATCTCTTTTGGTGTAAGTGGAGCAGAAGTTTCTACTTTTTATAAAGATTTAGAAAGATATCCTATTAGCTTAAGATATAAAACAACACAAAGAGAAGATATTGCAAGTTTAGAAAATCTTCAAATTAAAACAAAACTTGGGTTTCAACCTTTAAAACTATTTGCAAAATTAAAATATGAAGAGGGACCATCTGTTATAAAATCAGAAAAAGCTTTAAATGTAAACTTTATATATATTACACCTAAAAATGGGGTTAGTACTAAAGAGTATAAAGATAATGCTAAAGAGCTTTTAGAAGAGATAAAACTGCCAACTGGTTACTTTTTTGAATGGGCAGGACAAAGTGAATATTTAGAGTCTGCTATGCAAAGACTTATATATATTATTCCTTTTACTTTGATGATTATATTTATTTTAATCTATTTTGCACTAAGAAATATTACATATACACTAATTATCTTCTTTACACTACCTTTTGCATTAACAGGAGGAGTATTTTATTTAGAGTATTTAAACTTCAATATTTCAATCGCAGTTATTGTAGGATTTCTTGCACTACTTGGAGTTGCAGCTGAAACTTCAATAGTTATGCTTGTATATTTACATGAAGCAATGCTTGAACTTAAAAATAAAGGTATAAAGTTTACAAAAGAGCATATCTTTCATGCAGTTTTTAAAGGTGCCGTTTTAAGATTAAGACCTAAACTTATGACTTTATTTGCTATTTTAGGTGGACTTATACCTATTATGTATATAAATGGGGTAGGAAGTGAAGTAATGCAAAGAATTGCTGCACCTATGATTGGAGGAATGATATCATCAGCATTCTTAACACTTATAGTTATTCCAGCAATATTTTATATATTAGCTCTTAAAAAAACAGATAAAATTTTAGAAACTAATATTTCTGTCTAAAAAGTCTTCTTAATTGAAGACTTTTAGTTTTTCCATATTCTTTCCATATTAAACTACTAAAATCATACTACAAATCAAGAAAAAGGATGTATGATGAAAAAACTTACAGTTACAATTTTAGGAACAGCTTTATTTACAAGCGCACTTTTTGCTTCAAATATGAGTCACCATGATATGAAAAGTATGAAAGGTGCAATGACAAAAGAGTTATGCATTAAGATGCATAAAAATTTTGCAAAAAAAGATACTCAATCTAATATAAAACAAACAAATTATGATAGATTATTAGAGGATTTAAATAAAACAGCTAAATATTCTGGATAAAGACAGCTTCTATGCTGTCTTTAATTTATAACCGATACTTTTTATAGTTTCTATTGTCTCTTTTCCCACAATTTTTCTTAAATTTTTAATATATGTTCTAATTGTAGTATCAATTGGTATATCATCATAAACCCAGTTATTTAATCCTATTTCTTCTATTGATACTGCTCTATTTTTGTTTTTATAAAGATACTCAAATACTTTTGCTTCCATCTTTGAAAGTTGATACTTCACCTCATCTTTTAAAATTATTCTATTGCTTCCATCATAACAAAGATTAGGTGCAATTTTTACAAAAGTTGAGTCAATACTATATAATCTTTTTAGATTTTTAATTCTTAAATTTAACTCATCTAAATCAAAAGGCTTTTTAATATAGTCATCACAACCAGCTTCAAAACCCTCTTGCATATCATCTGCTTGATTTTTTGAAGTAATAAAGATTGTGGGTACATATATTGAGTTTTTTCTTAACTTTTTTAAAAGGGAAAATCCATTTAAATAAGGAACATTCACATCCAAAAGTAAAATATCAAAAAGATTATCATAAATTAACTCTAAAGCTTCTTGTGAGTTAGTAGTTGTCTTTACATCATATTTATTTTCAAGTAAATACTCTTCAATTATCTCATTTAAGATCATATCGTCTTCAAGTAATAATATTTTCATTTTTTCAACCATTTTTATTTAAATATATAAAAATAGTATGGATTTATCGTGTAAAATCTTACTTTTTAAAAATAATTTTTGATTTTAGTATATAATAGAAAATAGTTGCCATTCCTCCACTTGATATTGCCATTATCATAATCATGATTTGATATCTTACAGCAATTAAAGGATCAACTCCTGATAAAATTTGTCCTGTCATCATACCAGGCAAAGCCACTAAGCCTACGGCTAAAAGTGAGTTTATTTGAGGAATCATAGAGGCTTTAAAGCTTATTTCTCTTGCTTTTTTAAAGCTTTCATTTCTACTTAACTCTTTTTCAAACCTTTCAATAGCTAAAGAAATAACATTCATAGAGTTTGCAAATATCATCCCAGCAATAGGAATAACATATCTTGGCTCATACAAACTATCTAAATCTAAAACCATTACAATAATTAAAAAAAGATGTATAAATGATGAAATAAAAGTAGCTATAAATATATGCATATAGTTTTTAAGACTTTTGTCTTTGGTTACTCTTAAAATAATAAAAGTTGCAAATACAAGCATGAAAAGAAGAATAAAAGAGCCAATAAGTAAATCTTTTGTTTTAAATATAAAAATTAATACATAGCCTATTAATGTCAACTGTAAAACCATTCTTAAGCTTGCATAAGCTATCTCTTTTTTATCACTTGTATATCTATAATAGAAGAACCCTACAAAAGCTAAAGGTAAAAGCATTATTGATAAATTTAAAAAAGAGATAGTTACCATAAAAATTCTTTATATTATTTTTTATGTAAATTATACACAAAAACTCCTAATGTACACTACAAGTACCTTTTCCTACACTTTTTTCTAATTTATTTGATAAAAACAGTTTAATACTATCTTCAACAGTTTTACTTGTGTCATCAAAATATACATCTAACCCTGCTTCTTTGAAACCCTCAGCTGGTTTTGTACCAATTCCACCTACGATTAGGGCATCTGGATTAAAACTTAGAATATTACTAATTGCATTACTACAAGCACCTGTTTCATGACCTGGATTTTTGATAGACTCTACATCTACTATTTTTTCATCTTCTAATGTAATTATTGTATAAAACTTTGCTTTGCCAAAATGTGCACCTCTTTTACTTAAATATCCTTGGTTTTCATTTGTTGGAAATATTAATCTCATTTTCACTCCTTAATTTTGTAATTTTAATTTATTATTTTTAAAAGCTTTATATGCTTCATCTATTGTCATATCAGTAGCTCCAATATAGACTTTTATATCTGTTTGTTTTATAACATCTAAAGTTTTATATCCTATTGCACTTCCTAAAACTATTACATCTGGGCTCAATTTTAAAACTTTTTGTGCTGTTTGTAATCCTGCACCTTGATCCATATGCTCACTTTCATCATTTGATAAATACTCTTTTGTATTAGTTTGCTCATCAAATAAAACTAAAACTTTTGCTCTTCCAAACCTACTATCAATTAAGCTATCTTCACTTTTATTTATTGCTGTAAAAACTATTTTCATTATTTTGTCTTCTTATTATCCATTTGATTTCATTCCAGCTCTCATTTATAAGCTTAGAAATTTCACAATCTTTATCAAACTCTACTAAACTTTGAGAACAGACTAAAGCTTCTGAAAAAACCTCATTATAAGGTAATTTTGAAACAACTTTTATCTTTTTTCTTTTTAGATATTTTTCTATTTCTTGACTTAACTCATTATTTAAATCATACTTGTTTATTATACAAACAGCTTCAAGTTCAAAGGATTTTACAAGTTCAACTACTCTTTGTAAATCATGAAAACCAGACTTACTAGCTTCTGTTACAATTACAACTAAATTTGCCCCACTTAAACTTGAAATAACAGGGCATCCAATGCCTGGACTTCCATCAGTTATTACAAACTCTTTGTTCTGTTTTAAAGCTAGAACTTTTCCCTCTTTTTTTACTTTTGATACAAGTTTGCCTGAGTTTTCTGCCCCAAATCCAAGTTTTGCATGTACTAATTTTGAACCTGTTTTTATATTTGAGATATATAAATCCCCAGCTTTTTGCTCTTTCATACTAATAGCTTCAGTTGGACAAATTCTGCTACAATAGCCACATCCTTCACATAAAATTGCATCTATTATTAGTTTATTATCCTCTTTTGTAATTGCATCAAACTTACAAGCTCTTAAACAAGCACCACAATTAAGACACTGTTTTTCATCAATTACAGCAAGTTTACCACTAAAAAACTCACTGCTTTCTTCAAAATCTGCATCTAATAATAAATGCAAATTTGCAGCATCAACATCACAATCATTTATAAGGGCGTTATCTTTTTCTAAATATGCAAAAGACGCACTTAATGAACTTTTACCTGTACCACCCTTGCCAGAAACTATTACAATTTCTCTCATCTAATTTCTCCTAAAAAAGAGCATATCTCTTCTAATGATTTTTTAAAATGTTCAATCTCTTTATATACAATTTTTCCTTGTGAATATAATTTAGCAACATTTATATCATTTTTGATTTTTGCAATAATTTCAATACCCTCATCATTACAATAATCTTCAATTTCACTATTTCCTATTCCATCTTTATTAATCACAACTGCAAACTCTTTTTTTATCACTTTTAATGTTTCAACTGCTAGTTTTAAATCATTTAATCCAAAAGGAGTTGGTTCAGTTACTAAAACAATAAAATCACTTTGTCTACAAGCTTCTATAAAAGAGCAACTAGTTCCAGGTGGCGCATCAAATAGTTTTAAACTATTTAAAAAATTCTCATTAGTATAAGAGATGGTCTGTGATATTACAGGTATAGCCATCTCTTGTCCTAAATCAAGACATCCTTCAATAAAGTAAAAGCCATTAAACAACTCTTTAATTGTTCCAACTTTAGTAGGTTCCATAAATAAAGAAGCAGTGGGACATAACTCACTACAAGCAAAACAACTATGGCAAAGTTCATTAAAAATTAAAACTTTGTTGTTTGTTGTTACAATGGCATTAAAATTACAAACTTCAGAACAATATCCACATAAAGTACAACTGTTTTTATCCCATCTAGGAATGAGTTTTGTACAAGGATATTCATTTTTTAATTCGCCCTTTAAAAATTGTGTAACATTTGGTTCTTCTACATCTAAATCTACTAAAACTACATCTTTATTTCTATTTTTTAAATATATTGCTAAATTAGTAGAAAGAGTTGTTTTACCAGTTCCTCCCTTTCCACTAGCAATTGTTATTTTCATTAGAATTGATTTCTATTTTGAAGTTTTTACTTTTTTTTAATCCTTGACATTTTCTTCTTCTTTGTCCTAATTTTTGATTAGTATTTTTATTATTTAATCTTTTACAATTTCTCATTTTTTATCCTTCAATTCTTGATTTTTTGTATTAGCTAGTTTAAAGAAGATATTGCAATAATGAGCATTATATTTTCACTTTTTTTCTAGCACAACAATCTATTTTTTTCCTAATATGCACATATGTTCAGAATTATAACGAACATATGTTCATAAGTCAATATTAATATTAGTAAATTTTGAAAGTTTTCTTTTTTATTTTATTAATAATAAAAAGTAAAATTAGATAAAGTTTAAAAAATAGGGCATAAAAAAAGCTACAAGTTAAGTAACTTGTAGCTTTAAAGTTAAAAGAGTAAAGAAATACTTCTTACTCTTTTGTATATTTATACAATTTCTGGTTTTTCAAAAACTGTTATTCGTGGTGCTTTTTTAGTATATTTTTCAATTTGAACTAAAGCAGTGTTTGAGATATTTCCTTGTGCAAGTTTTGATGTACCTTTATCAATAGTAAGTTGATTTACATCACCATGTTTGCACATTGTTTTATCTTTTCCTGGATCTTTTGGGTCATACCATCCACCCTCATCCATTTTAACAACACCTGGAAGAACATTTTTAGTTACAATTGCACCTGCAAGTGTAGAACCTCTTTTATTGTAAACTTTTACAATATCTCCGTTTTTAATTCCTCTTTTTTTAGCATCAATTGGATTTAACCAAATTGGCTCTCTTCCATTTACTTCATATAAGTCTCTTATCCAAGTATTAGATAACTGTGAGTGTAATCTATATTTTGGATGAGGAGATAATACATGCAATGGATACTCTTCTGACTCTTCTGAACCTAACCATTCAGCTGGTTCTATCCAACTTGGATAATGTAAGCAATCATCATAATTGAATTTTTTAATTACTCTTGAACTAATCTCAATTTTCCCAGATGGTGTTCCTAAAGGATTTAGCATTGGATTTTTTACATACTCTTCATATCTAGTAAAGTTTTTGTCTTCTTCTCTTACCTCAAACTTAACATATCCTTTTTCCCAAAACTCTTCAAATGTAGGCATTTTTATACCTTTATTTTCACCTTGAACTTTTGAGTTATTATAAAACTCTTTAATCCAATCCATTTGAGATTTTTTACCATCTGTAAACTCTTCTTCATATCCAAGTCTTTTACTAATTAATCTACAAATCTCATAATCATCTTTTGACTCTTTAACTGGATCAATTGCTTTTTTCATAGCAATAATATGGCTACTATTATAATCACCAATTATTTCAATATCATTTCTTTCAATTTCTGTTGTAGCTGGAAGAACTATATCTGCCATTCTAGCTGTTGGTGTCCAAAAAGGTTCGTGTACAATAAATGTTTCTAATTTTTTCCAAGCTTCAATCATTGTGTTTCTGTCTTGGTGGTGGTGAAATGGGTTACCACTTGTCCAATATACCATTTTAATTTCTGGATACTCTATTTTTTTACCATTAAAGTCAATAACTTTACCAGGATTTGATATCATATCTACCATTCTTGCACAAGGAATATTAAATGGCTCATATTTTGTCCAAGGACCATTTTTACTACTATTAATATTTGTAGAAATTCCACCTAAACCTGGTGCGTATGAACTTGGTGTTCCTCCATTTGAGTAGTGATAACTAAATCCAAATCCACACCCAGGAGTTCCTACTTGACCTAGCATACAAGCTAATGTAACTAAAGTCCAGTGAAACTGCTCTCCATGATCAGCTCTTTGAACTCCCCATCCAGCCATTAGCATACTTTTTTCATCTTTTAATTTTTGTGCAAAGTCTTTAATGTCTTTTTCTTTTACTCCACAAATATTAGAAGCCCAAGTTAATGTTTTTGGAGTATTATCTACTTTTCCAAGTAAATACTCTTCAAAATCTTTAAATCCAACAGTATATTTTTTGATAAACTCTTTATCATATTGATTTGAAGTATGTAAATAATACATCATTCCAAGCATCATTGCAACATCTGTATTAGGTTTTGGCTGTATCATTTTTGAATCAAAGTATATTGCTGTATCATTTTTTACAGGATCTACAGAGATTACATCAATTTGACCTTTTTTATGTGCTTTTTTTAACTGTTCTAAATAAGGAAAAGCTCCATGACCTGATACATCCCAATCAATTTGACAAGTAACAAGTGGATTTGCACCCCAAAAAACTACATTTTTAGCATGTTTTAAAACTAATGGCCAAGAAGTTTGTTGCTCATAAACTTCAATGCTTCCTAAAACGTGAGGTAAAATAATTTGTGCAGCTGCAGCTGAATAATCACCAATTCTTCCTACAAAACCACCTGATATTTTCATCATTCTATTCATTAAAGTTTGAGGATTATGAAGTTTACCTGTACAATACCATCCATAACTTCCTGCATAAATACTTTTATATCCATATGATTTTTGTACTCTTTGAACTTCAGAAGCTACTAAATCAAGTGCTTTTTCCCAACTAACTCTTACAAACTTCTCAGAACCTCTTTTTGAAGTATCACTTTTATGTCCATGTTTTAAGAAGCTTTCTCTAACCATTGGGTATTCAACTCTTGTTTTTGCATATGTTCTACTTGGTAGTGCATTAATCATAGGAGATGGGTTTGGATCATCTTCAAAAGCTGTAACTCCAGTAAATTGTCCACCTTTTACATGAGCTCTAAATGCTCCAAAGTGAGAACCACTTAAAGATTTTGATTTATTTGCAACTGGACCACTAATTAAACTATTTGCTGATAGATTACTAAATAAAAGTGTACTAGCTGCTGCTGCACTACTTCCTTTTAGGAACTCTCTTCTTTTAATATTTCCCATAACGCTCTCCTTATTTTCCATGTTTTTGAACAAATTTTACAACAAACTGCATATCTTCATCTGTTAAACCAGCTCTTGGTTTCATAGAGTTAATAATACTTGGCCATTGATTTACTGTATAGTGCTCTAATTCAGGTGCAGCATGACACGCTCCACATCTATTAGTAAATAGTTCTTTCCCTTTTGCATAAATACTATCAATATCTTTACTTAAAGACTCTTTTTTTACCCAAAATGTATAAGATACATTTTTCCATACAGTATCATATGTATCAGTTTTTTCTCCTAGAATTTGTGGTTTTATAGTTTTATTATCATCAAGTACTAAATAAAAAATTCTTTTCCCTACATCTTTAAAAAGTACATTTTCAAAACCATAAGCAGCCCAACCACTTACTTTAACTTTTTTAAAGTTACCTTTTTCATTTAAAACTTCTACTGGTGTAGCTGTGTCAATTTTCCCAACCTCTTTTTTTGCATTTGGAGTTAAAAATACTTGCCCATCATTTTTCAAATAAGCATTTTGCCCTGCAAAAAGTAGTGAATTTGAAAAAATTAAACCAATTAAGATTAAGCTTCTCTTTTTCATAGTTTTTCCTTAATTTTTTTACTTAAAGTTATTGTATAAGTAAAGTGTGAATAAACTATGAACTTTTTGTTAATTTAGATTTTAAGTAAGTATCCAATACCTTGGATATTTTCAATAAGTTCTTGATAAGTTTTTTTACGAAGTTTTTTTATATATGCTCTAATAACCTCTTGAGTAGCGCCTTTTTCTTGCCATACAAAGTTTTCAATCATCTCATATGTTACAACATGCGTTTTATTATGAACTAATACTTCTAAGAGTTTTTTCTCTAACTTTGTTAATGAAATTAATTCTTCTTTATAAAATAGTTCTTTATTTTTTACTGAATACGAGAAGCCCTCACCCAATTCAATTATCTCTTCATTAATATTTTGTTGTCCCATAACCATTTGAATAGTTGTTAGTAGTTGTTTTTTCTCAAAAGGTTTTTTAAGTAAAAAACTATTTGTTAGATTTATTGCATCAAGTATATTTTCATCTGTGTCATATGCAGTTAAAAAAATTACAGGAATAGTTGAGTTATATTCTCTCATTTTTTTCAACATCTTAAGCCCACTCATTTTTTGCATATTTATATCAGAAAGTATTAAATCAATATCATGTGAAAGAAACTTTTCTAGACCCTCTGCCCCATCTTTTGCTTCAATTATACTATTTACATATTTATAAATGGAACGCTGAATTATAAACCTTAAATCCTCTTCATCTTCAACAAGTAAGACTTTTGTGCTTTTTAGAATATTTTCAAGTTTTCTAATCATCTACTTTCCTTTAATTCAATTACAAAAGAAGTTGGATTTTTATTGCTTTCAAGAAAAATCTTTCCATCCATTTTATCTTCTATTAAAAGTTTACATAAATGCAAGCCTGTTCCTGTACCCTTATCACCTTTTGTTGTAAATGAAGAGTTAAAAATATCTGTTATTTTTGATGAATCCACTCCATTTCCATTATCTTCAAATCTTATTATGATACTATTATCATGTTTTTCTAAATAAATAGAGATTTGTGCTTTGTCAAAGTCACTATCATTAATCTTTTCTACAAGCGCATCTTTTGAATTAGATATTAAATTCAATATTACTTGCTTTAAATATGTTGGATAACCATAAATTTTATAGTTATACTCTTTATTATAGTAAAATTTTATGGAAATTGAGTTCATTTTAATCAAAGCTGAACTAATATTTATTATTTCATCTATTGTTTGGACTAAATCAAACTCTTTTTGCTTTAATTGCTCTTTATAAAAACTTCTAAAAGCATCCATAGTTTCACTCATAAGTTCTATATTTGTTCTAGAACGAGAGATATACTCTTCTATGTCTTCAAAATCTTTTTCTTGAATCTTTTCATCAATATTGTTTATTAGAAGAAGTAGTGAACTTAAAGGCTGTTTCCATTGATGTGAAATTGCGCTAACCATTTCTCCTAAAGCAATCATCTTACTATTTTGTATAAATATCTTCTCTTGTTTTAGTTTATTTTTTTCTATTAATCTTTCATTTGTAATATTATTTACTGTTACAATAATTCCCTCAAAATAACGATTTGCTTTTAACAAAGGTGTAACTTGAAAATTATAGATTTGTTCATCACCGATTTTATAAGTTGCTATATTTTGAGGGTTTTGTTTTGCTAAATTAAAAAAGTGTGTATCTTTATCAAAATAGTTTTTCTGCCCTATTTTATGTGGTATTTGCAAAATATTTTTTTCATATAAAGATTTATTTGCAAGAAAGAATATCTTTTCATAAAACTTGTTTACAAAAACAATACGCCCCTCTTTATCTGTCATCAAAACTCCCCAACTAGAGCTTTTTGCAAATAGCTCCAACAAGTTTTTATTTCTTAATAGTTTTCTTTGCATAGAAGATAGATAAATTACTACCAATATTCCAACAAGCATCAAAAATGCTGCAATTAATAGATTTTTAAATAATTCATTATTTATATTCTCAAAAATCTTTTTTTCACTTAATACTGTTATAAATATCCAATCACTATTTTCTAAAGAGTCATAAGTAAATATATAATTCTCACCTTCTATTTTATATATATTCACGCCTGATGAGTTTTGTGAGAAATCCTTGCTTATTTGTTTTAAAAACTTTTCATCAATATTAAAACTAAATTTTTTAGGTTGTAATACAACATCACCATCTTTTGTCATCATAAATGCAAAACCCTCTTTTACAGGTAGTAAAGATAAGATATCATGTCTAAAATCATCGATTTTTATATCACTTGATAATACAGCATATAGTTTGTCATTTACAAATAGTGGTGTTGCAATTGAGATAACATTTGAGTCTAAATCTGAATCTAAATATGGCTTTGTAACAACTATTGATTTTGCTTGTTCTACTTGCTTATACCATTTTCTTTTTGTTACTTTATACCAACTTGGTGCTATCCAATTTATACCTGTGATAAAATAATCATCATAATAACCTATATATACACTTCTAAAATCTCCATTTAATATAGCTAAAGCTAAAGTCTCTTTTATAAGAGTATAATCTTTGATTCTATCTTTTTTCTTTATATAGTTTGCAGTTGATTTTATAATTCTTTTTTTCTGTAGAAGTTTTTCATCGATTTTTGATTTATAAGCTTTTACAAGTTTTATTTGATTTTGGGTAGTTGAGTTTAATAAAAACTCTTTATTGCTAGTATAGTTTGAGTAAACTATATAAATATACACACATAAACTTATTATAAATAAAAAGACTAATGCCAAATATTTTTTAGTGTATAATTTTACATTACTCATTATTACTCTTTAATCTTTTAATAAATCTTTTAAACTATCCTTTGGATTTTTACCCTCTAATATAGAATAAACTTCATTTGCTATTGGTGTATAAATTTTATGTTTTTTATTTAAAGAGTTGATTGCATAAGAAGTTTTAACGCCCTCTGCTACTTCTCCTAATTCTTTAAGTATTTCATCAAGTGTTTTATTATTTGCAAGTCCAAGCCCTACTCTAAAATTACGACTTAACTCACTACTAGCAGTTAAAAAAAGATCCCCTGCACCACTTAATCCAATAAATGTTTCCATTTTTGCACCAAAATGGCTACCAAATCTTTGCATTTCTACTAAGCCTCTTGAGATTAATGAAACCCTTGCATTATTTCCAAGATTCATTCCCTCACATATTCCACTTGCAATTGCAAGTACATTTTTATAAGCACCACATATCTCTGCACCTATTACATCATCACTATAATATGTTTTAATAAAATCAGGAAAAAACTTTTCAAATTCATTGAAAATTTCTTTATTTAAACTATTTAAAACAAGTGCACATGGTAAGCCTTTTATTACCTCTGCTGCAAATGAGGGTCCTGAAATAAAACCTAAGTTTTCACTAGGAATAAACTCTTCATATATTTCATTTAGAAACTTTCCTGTACTAGCTTCAATACCTTTTGAAGCTACAAGTATTTTTTGGCCTTTAAACTCAAAATGTTCATCTAACCATTGTCTAATCTGTTGTGCAGGAATAGCTATTATAAGATACTGGCAACTCAGAGCTGTATTTAAATCTACAAAATTATTTATATCTCTTTTTGTTCTTGAAGTAATATAACACTTTTGTTTTTGACTAAGGGCAAAATGAAGAGCTTGTCCCCACTTCCCTGCTCCTATTACTGCTACTGAGTTTTTTTCCATTATGATAATCTTTGTTTTAAAAGTTCATTTACTTTTTGTGGATTTGCACTACCTTTAGATGCTTTCATTGTTTGACCAACAAAAAATCCAAATAGTTTATCTTTTCCACTTTTATATTGTTCTACTTTATCTTCATTAGCTGCAAGTATTCCATCAATTATTTCAAGTATTGCTCCATCATCTGATACTTGTTTTAATCCAAGTTCATCAATAACTGAATCTACTTGCATCTCAGGTTTTTGCATTAAATAATCAAGTACTTCTTTAGCAGCTTTTCCAGAGATTGTTCCATCTTCAATTCTTTTTACAATAGTAGCTAGAGTTTTTGCTTGTACAGGAGAGTTTTCAAGTGTAACACCCTCACTAAATCTTGCAGGTAACTCTACTGTTAACCATGTTGCAGCATTTTTACCACTGATTTTTTCTTTCATCATTTCATCAAAGAAATTTGCAGTTTCCAATGAAGCTGTAATAACAGAAGCATCATACTCTTTTATTCCAAACTCATTTACAAATCTTGCTTTTTTCTCATCTGGAAGTTCAGGAATTTGTGAATACTTTTCCATCATTTCATCTGTAATAATAACAGGTAAAAGATCTGGATCTGGGAAATATCTATAATCAGCCGCATCTTCTTTACCTCTCATAGATCTAGTTTCACCTTTTTCTGGATCAAATAGTCTTGTTTCTTGAACTACTTCTTTCTCATAAAAACCATCTTCCCAAGCTTCAATTTGTCTTTGAACTTCATATTTAATTGCTTTTTCTATAAACTTAAATGAGTTCATATTTTTAATTTCACATCTTGTATAAAGCTTATCATCACCTTTTGGTCTAATAGATACATTTACATCACATCTAAAACTTCCCTCTTGCATATTAGCATCACTAATACCCAAATATCTTACAATTGAGTGAAGCTTTTTAAGGTATAAAATTGCCTCTTCAGAGCTTCTCATATCAGGTTCTGAAACTATCTCAAGAAGAGGTGTCCCAGCTCTATTTAAATCCACATGAGAAACATCTCCTGCATGGATATTTTTTCCTGCATCATTCTCTAGGTGAGCTCTTGTAACTCCTATTTTTTTGTTTGTTCCATCTTCAAAGTCAATTACAAGTTCTCCAAGTCCTACAACAGGTACTTCAAACTGAGAGATTTGATAACCACTTGGTAAATCTGGATAAAAATAGTTTTTTCTATTAAAAATTGATTTTTTATTTATTTGTGATTTTAGTGCAGTTCCTAACATAATAGCTTTATGAACTGCTTCTTTATTTAATACAGGAAGTGCTCCTGGAAGTCCTAAACAAGTAGGACAAACATTTGTATTTGGTTCTTCACCAAAACTTGTTGCACAAGAACAAAATAGTTTACTATTTGTATTTAACTGAACATGTACTTCTAATCCTATAATAACTTCAAACATCTATTTCCTTTTATCTTACAACTTTTATATTAGCAGTTAGTTTTAATTTCTCAAAATACTCTTTTAAGAAGTTTTGTTCTCTTTTTTGCATTAATACTGTAAAAATCTTATCTTTTACATCTTCAAAAGCTAAAGTATTAACACCTTTTTTTTGTGTAACCAATAAAGTAACATATTGTTCATCAGCTGTGATAATTGGTGTAAATTGATTTATTTTAGTATCATTTAAAAGAAATCTCATTTGTGAATTTAACTTCTCTTGATCAAGTGAAATATTACTTCTTGATACTTCATTATTTACAGTCATAGGATTATTTTGAATTTCTAATAACGCTTTCTTATTCTTTGAAGCATATTGAACCACATCAATCGTTTTTGCTGTAGTGAATTGATTTTTATTATTTTTATAATATATTTTCAAATCTTCTTGTGTAGCAATTTTTAGATTTCCTCTTACAAGTTGACCTATTAATTTCTCTCTTTGTATTCTTTTTCTTATTTCATCTTCATAAGCATCATAATTTTTATATTTTTGCTTAACAACTGATTTAAAAGTATATAAATCCATACCATTTGATGCTGCAATTTTTTCTAAATAGTTATTTACATCAAAAATATCTACACTGATATTTTTCTCTTGAAGTAATTGCTCATATAGCGCTTCATCTATTAAAGAACTAACTGCCTCTTTTTTACTAACTTTTGATTCAACCATTCGCTTATCAATATCATAAAGTGTAATTGGTTCATCATTAACAACTAACGCAACTGCATCAACTAAACCTGCAAAACTTATAGTTGTTGATAATAAAAGTGTACCTAATAGCTTTTTCATAATCTAATCCCTTTATCTTAAAAGTGATATTTTACCAAAAAAATAGTAAATATCACTTTTATGAAGAAATATTTAAGAAAATTACTTTTTATTTAGCCTTTGAGCACTTATTTATTAAGTAAAAAATTGAATTATAATCAATCCCTGAATATTCACTAAGTCCAATTTCACAAGTTTTTGAAGTTGAAAAGGCATATTTTGCATCTTTTACACTTTTTGGGAGGTTTCTTAATGCACTTTGATTTAATTCTGGATAACTAAAACCTCTATCTCCTGCAAATCCACAACATGTAACATCTGATGGAACTATAACTTTTGATGAACACATATTTGCAAGTTTAATAAACTTTTCATGTAATCCCATTTTTCTTGAAGAACAAGTTGTATGTATAGTAATTGCCTCATCAATTTTTTCAAGCTCTAATTTATCAACTAAATGTTCTAATGCAAACTCAATTGGTTCATATAAATCTAAATTTGAGTTAAAACTCTCCATCATTTTTTTAGTACAAGGACTAGTATCACAAAGAATTGGATATTCGCCATTATTACTAGCTTCATTTAATGCTTCTTCTAATTCATCTGATTTTATTTTTGCTTGTTTTGTAAAACCTTTTGATGAAAAAGGCATACCACAGCATAAATTATCAATTTGTTTTGGAAAAATAATTTCAAAACCTGCTTTTTGAAGTAGTTCTACTGTTGTATCAAAAAGTTCTTTTTCTTCTTTACTTGCACTACTTAATCCCATAGTTCTGTTAATACATGATGGAAAATATACAACTTTTAAACTATTTGCTTTTTGTTCAATTCTTGTATTTATTGAGATACCTTTTGGTAAATGTTCACTCCATCTTGGAATTTTATCACTTGATATTTTTCTAAGTCCTGATGTTAAGCCACTCATTAAACTTGTACCTAAAATAGAGTGTGTTAAATTTGCTGCTTTTAAACCAAACTTCATTCCTGTTAATGTAGCTGAAAAATTGTTTGTAATAACATTTGCAACTTTATTCTGAGTACTACTTACTTGCTCATGTCTTAAGTACTTTGTTAAACTTCCTGTATCAATTCCAACAGGACAGGCAGTTGAGCATAAGCTACATGTAGCACATGTTTCTATTCCATCATATTGATATAGTTGTTTTAACTCTTTTGCTTTTTTTATATTGTGTTCTTCATCTTCAAGTCTTGAAATTTCTCTATTTATAACTATTCTTTGTCTTGGAGTTAATGTTAAAACATTTGATGGGCATACAGGTTCACAAAAACCACACTCAATACATTTGTCAACTAGATCATTTGTTTTTGGAAGTGGTTTTAGATTTTTTATATGGGCTTTTTTATCCTCATTGATAATTACCCCTGGATTTAAAATATTATTTGGATCAAATAAGTTTTTAATTTTTTTCATCATTTCATAAGCTGTATTACCCCACTCTAATTCAACAAAAGCAGCCATATTTCTACCTGTACCATGCTCTGCTTTTAAACTTCCTTGATACTGTACAGCAACAAGTTGTGTAACATCATACATAAAATCATCATATCTTTGAATCTCTTCTTGTGTTGAAAAATCTTGAGTAAAAACAAAGTGTAAATTACCCTCTAAAGCATGCCCAAAAATTAAAGCTTCATTATAATTATGTTGCTTAAATAACTCTTGAAGTTTTAATGTCCCTTCTGCTAAGTGCTCAATAGGAAATGCAATATCTTCAATAATAACAGTTGTACCTATTTTTCTTACTGCTCCAACTGCGGGGAAAAGTCCTTTTCTAATCTTCCAATATTGAGTATACTCTTCAACATCTTTTGTAAAATAAAGCTCTTTTGCTAAAGAAAACTCTTTTAAACTATCTTCAATTTGCTTGATTTGAGTATCTAACTCTTTATCACTTTTTGCTCTTGTTTCAATTAATAAAGCTGTAACATTTTCATCAAACTCTTTTATATATGATGGCATCTTAGGATCATCTTCAATACTTGCAAGACCTGCTCTATCCATAAGTTCAACTGCATCAACACTTATTATATTTTTCTGTTTTTCAAGTTTTAATTTTGTTACTGCTTTACAGGCTTCATTTACATCTTTAAAATATACTAATGCACTTGCTTTATCTTTATAATCTTCAACTGTATAATATGTTACTTCTTTAATAAAAGCTAATGTTCCCTCACTTCCAATAATTAGATGTTGTAAAATCTCAAATTCATCTTCAAAATCAACAAGAGCATTTAAACTATATCCTGTTGTATTTTTCATTTTAAATTTTTTTCTAATTTTTGCACTTAATTCTTCATCATCTTTTACATTTTTTGCATACATTTTTAAACTTTGCAAAAACTCTTTATGAGTTTTTGCAAACTCTGCTTTACTATCTTCATTTCCTGTATCTAATTGTGTTCCATCACTAAAAACTAGTTTCATTGATTTTAATGTTTTGTATGAGTTTTGAGCAACACCACAGCACATTCCAGAAGCATTATTAGCAGCAATCCCACCAATCATTGCAGAATTAATACTAGCTGGATCTGGTCCAATTTTTTTACTAAAAGGTGCTAAAATATTATTTGCTTGTGCTCCTGTTAAAGAAGGTGATAATGACACATGTGATTTATCCTCAGCAATTTTAAAATCTGTCCAATTTCTTGAAGTAATAACTAAAATTGAATCACTAATTGCTTGTCCAGATAGTGAGGTACCAGCTGCTCTGAATGTAACACTTAATTTCATATTACAAGCTAATTGCAAAATATCTTTTACTTGTTTTGAGTTTTCAACTTTAATAACCAATTTAGGAATAAGTCTATAAAAAGAAGCATCTGTTCCATACGCTAAAGTATGTAAATCATCTGTATATATTATTTCTTGGGGTATTTTTTTTATTATTTGATTATAAAAATCTTGGTATTTTCCAGCTAACATTTGAAATCCTTAATTATATTTTATATTTTTATATGAAAATTAAGAAAATGCTATTCAAGCCTTGGTACAGTATATATTCTTTGTTGTGGGTCATCAATAAAGAAAAACATTTTATCACAACATTTTAAAATAAGATTTCTAATAAGTTTTACAATATCTTTTTTACTCATAATCTTTATCCTAATAGGTTTTAGAATAAGAGGATTCTCTTATTCTAAAGACTTGGATTTATTCCAAAAAACTCTGGGAATACAGCTAATAATCCTAAAACAATTATTTGAATTAGAATAAAAGGAAGTACACCTTTATATATTTGCATCGTGCTAACACTTGAGGGGACAACTCCTTTTAGATAAAAAAGAGAGAATCCAAATGGTGGTGTTAAAAATGATGTTTGTAAATTCATTGCTATTAGTATAGCAAACCAAACTGGATTTATATCTAAAGCAAGAGCAATTGGAACTAAAATTGGAACAATAATATATGAAATCTCAACAAAATCAATAAAAAATCCTAAGATTAAAATAGCAATCATTGTAAATAGAATAAATGTCCATTTTTGATCACCTGGTAAACTTAGCATAAAATGCTCAACAAGTTCATCTCCACCTGTGTAAGTAAATACCATAGAAAAAGCTGTTGCACCAATTAATATAGCAAATACCATTGATGTAATTTTAACTGATTCTAAAGCTGCTTCTTTTACCATACCAAGAGAAAAACTTTTATATAAAAAACTTAAAGCAATTGCACCTAAACATCCAACAGCTGATGATTCTGTAGGTGTTGCAACACCTGCAAAAATTGAACCTAAAACTAAGATTATTAATGTAAGTGAGGGAATAATATCAATCAATGCTCTTACTACTTGTTTTGATTTTTTTCCTCTACTTGGGTCTGCTGGAATTGCAGGAGCCATATCTTTTTTTACAAAAGCTACAATTAGTATAAAAAGAATATAAGAAGCAACCAAAGTAAGACCTGGCCAAATAGCAGCTTTAAATAAATCACCAACAGGAACTTGAAAAACATCTCCTAAGATAATCAATACAATTGATGGAGGAATTATTTGTCCTAAAGTACCAGAAGCACAAATCGTTCCTGTTGCTAATTCTGTATTATATTTATATTTTAGCATAACAGGAAGTGAAATAACTCCCATAGCAACAACAGATGCTCCAACAACACCAGTTGATGCTGCAAGTAATGACCCAACTAATACAGTTGAAATTGCAACTCCACCTCTAATCTCTCCAAATAAAAATCCCATAGATTCTAAAAGTCTTTCTGCAAGTCCTGTTTTTTGAAGAACAATTCCCATAAAAATAAACATTGGTACTGCCATTAAAATAGTATTATTCATAATAGACCATATTCTATGTGGCATAAAATCAAACATATACATGCCCTCTTTAATACCATCTATTATAATTGCAGTAATTCCCATACTAGCATCTGCATATGAATATATTTCAACAATTCCAGCAATTATTCCAAAAAATACTGAAACAGCACCAAAAGTAAAAGCAACAGGAAAACCAATCAACAGCATAAATAGTGCTGTAAAAAACATTATTATACCAATCATTATTTATCTCCTGTTTTTTTTGCTATCTCTTCTTTATATTTTTGAGCTTCATGGGCAATTGAATGGTCTTCATACTCATGTAAGCCTAAATATATATTCAAATTTCTAATAAAAAATCCCACTGATGTTATAATCAAAAGAGAAAAAGATATTGGAATCATAGCTTTGATTATCCATCTATGAGTTAATCCACCTGGATCACCTGAAATTTCATTGAATTCGTAAGCTTCTTGTGCAAAACCTATTGATGAAAAAATAACTAAAAGTGTAATAGGAAAAATAAAAGTTATTACTCCAATCATATTAATTATTGCTTTTTTCTTTGGCTTTAATCTATCATAAATCAAATCAACTCTTACATGTCCATCTTCTTTTAATGTATAAGAAACTCCAAATAGTATTACAACAGAAAAAAGATGCCACTCCATTTCTTGCATTGCAATATCACCTGTATTAAAAAGATACCTCATAATTGCATCATAAAATACATTTAATATCATAAGCACCAATATAATAGCAGTAAAGCCACCTATGATATTTGCAAACTTGTCAAAACCTCTCTCTAGTTTTAAAAGCATTATATTATCCTTTTTTACTCTCTCAAATGAGTTAAATAAATGTAAATTTTACACTTATTAAATTCATTGATTTCTTTAAATTTTATAACTCTTAAATTAAAAATACGTAGTTTAAAAAAACTACGTATTTTTCTTTGTGCCGTTTGTAAATCTTATAAGTTATCTTCTAAGTATTTATAATCAGCCATTTTTGTCCACTCTCTAGCTTTTTTTAGGTACTCTTTTTGAGATTTTAATACCTCTTTTATTAAAGGACTCTCTTTTGCTTTTTCTACAAGTAGTTCATCATTTGCTTTTTTCATTGCATTAATTACATTTTTTGGTAATGTTTTGATTTTCACATTTGGATAATCTGTTGCAATTTTTGACCAAGCAACTGCATTCATATGATAGTTTTGAATATACATATCATAAGCAGCAACTCTCATAGCAGTTATTAAGATTTTTTGTAAATCTTTTGGTAATCTTTTAAATTGTCTTTCATTTACTAAAAACTGTAACTCTGTTGCTGGTTCATGCCATCCAGTATAATAGTATGGAGCAATTTTATGAAATCCCATATTTACATCCATTGATGGACTCACCCACTCTAATGCATCAATAGTTCCTCTTTCTAAAGAAGTATAAAGCTCACCAGGAGCTATATTTGTTACAGTTACACCAAGTTTAGCTAAAACCTCTCCTGCAAAACCTGGAATTCTCATCTTAAGGCCTTTTAAATCATCAAGTGAGTTAATCTCTTTTCTAAACCATCCACCCATTTGATTTCCTGAGTTTCCTCCAGGGAATGATAATACTTTATGTCTTTTATATGCTTTTTGCATTAGCTCTAATCCACCACCATAATAAAACCATGCATATTGTTCAGGTGCTGTCATACCAAATGGCATTGTAGTAAATGGTAAAGTATTTATATCTTTACCCTTCCAATAATATGAAGCTGAATGACCCATTTCGTATTGACCACCTTTTACCATATCTAAAATACCTAAAGGCGCTTTATGCTTATTTGCTGCATCAACTCTAATATCTAATCTTCCATTAGACATCTCTTTTGCTAACTTTGCCATATTTGTTGGAGCATCAATAAATGGAGATAAAGTTGAACCCCAAGTAGTTGCCAATTTCCACTTGTAAACTTTATCTTTTGCAAATGCTGCTGTGCTTAGTCCCGCAACTAAAGCAGAAGCAACAAGTAATTTTGTTGTCGTTTTTAACATCTTTACATCCCCTTTTATGTTGTATTGACACAAATTGTAACTATATGATATGATAATAATATGATATTTTATAATTATTATGTAATTTTTATGTAGTTTTAAAGATATAACCCGTATCTACTACAGTCTCAATATATTTGTTTGAAAGTACTTTTCTTAGGCGTCTAATAAGACTTCGTATAGACTCTAAGGAAGCAAAACTTCCTTCCCAAACATAATTTTGTATTGTGTCATATGATAAAACTTGATTACGCTTTGTCAAAAATAGGTTCATCAAAAGTCTCTCTTTTTTTGTCAATCTTTGTTGTTGATTATTTAAATATACAACTGATGATTTATAATCAAAATAGCAGTTCTCATCAAAATATATTAAATCATTCTTTATCTTACAAAGTCTTTCAACTTTAATTTCAAGCTCATCTATAAAAAATGGTTTTTTTAAATAGTCACTACAGCCAAATTTATATGACTCTTTAATTACTTCTAATTCAATTGATGCACTAATAATTATAACTGGAACCTCATCATAAAACTCTCTAATTTTTTTAAGTATTTTTATTCCATCTATATTTGGTACATTAATATCTAAAATAAAACAGCTAAATCCTTCTGTTATATTATTATATGCTTCATTTCCATCTTCATATGAATCAACTTTATATCCTTTTAATTTCAATCTTTTACTAATTGTTTGATTTAGCTTTTTATTATCTTCTAGAAGTAATATATTCATATTCTAATCCTTTTTAAAAGGTACTTTGATTGTAAATACCACTTTATTATCTATATTCTTTACTTTTATCTTACCTTGCATTTTATCTTCAACAATTACTTTTGCCATATAAAGTCCTATTCCTGTTCCATCTTTTTTTGTAGTAAAGTATGGTTCAAATATTGAAGATATTATTTTTTCATCAATTTTTCCACCATCATCTATTATCTCTATTTTATTATACTGCTTTGACTTAGAGATATTTATAATAATATTTCCTTTAATATTTTCTTTCAATAAATTTTCAAGTATTTTTGTTTTTGCATTATTTATCAAATTTAATAATACTTGTTTAAACTCATTTTCATATCCATAAACAACTAAGTCTTCACCATCTATATAATTAAATGTCATATTTATATTTGAGTAAAATACCTGTTTTCCTATTATTTCATTTATTTCATCAAGGGCTTTTTTAATAGGAAAAGTTACTTTTTTAGTTGAGGGTTTTAAGAAATTTCTAAAATCATTTAGTGTTCTTGACATATATTTAATTTGAACCATTGAATCATTTACAAACTCTTCTACTTGACAATCTTTTAATTCATCTAACAAATATGAAGTTTGTATATCTTGTATTTGAGCAGACAGTTCAACTAATGGTTCATTCCATTGGTGAGCAATAGCTGCAACCATATCTCCCATTTCTGCTAATTTACTTTGCTGAATTAAAAACTGTTTTTGTTGTACTCTTTCTGTAATATCGTCCATTATACAAACTATTCCACCTATTCTTCCATCTATATTTTTATATACTGCTTTATTTAAAATGAAATATTTTATTTTTTGATTATTAAAATGAAGTGCCATTTCAGAAGTATCAGTTTTTAGGGTTTTTAAAAGTTTATCATCAATTTTTGTATTTTTAAGGGCAATATCATGGGGGAAAAAATCAAAAGCTGTTTTGCCAACTACACTATTTTTTGTTAATCCCATCAAGTTTGCAAAAGCTAAATTACAGCCTATAAATTTACCATCAACATTTTTATAATAGATTGCATTTGGAATGGTATCTAGTAATACTTTATCAAACTCTAATCTATTTGATAAATCCCTTTGAAGTTTTTTTCTTCTATTTATATTTGCTTTCATTAAAATAATCAATATTATAAAAAGAAGCATTGTTGCAATAGTTATATTAACAAGTATTTTATATTTTCTATAAAAAGAGAAAGGTTTATTTACAATAGTAAAATCATCAACATAGTTTTCTATTTTTATATTGAATTTTTTCAATTCATTAAAATCAAAAATATACTCATTTGGTGATTTTCTAAGTATTGGAATCTTTGTTATCTCTTTTCCATTTAAAACTTCTAAAACCATTTTAGAAACTGCATCACCTTGAGCTTGTGCTGAGGTTAAAAGTCCTCCAATTACTCCATAATTTAAATAAAAATCCCATAAACCATAAATTGGAACATGGGAAAAACTTTTTATATGCTCTAAACTCTCTTTATAAGTAAAAAACTTTCCCGTTTTATCTTTAAATAAAAGCACAAAAAGTAGTGCTGTATTATTGTTTGTATTAGATACATATTTTTTCAAATCATTCATTTGCATATCATCAATATACTCAACTTCAAATTTATTGTTGAATTTAGGAATTATTTTTTCTAAATCATCTTTCATAATAAGTCCTGTTTTTGACTTATCATTTAATATTATTAATTTATCTAATTTAGGATGTATTTTTGAGATTAACTCAAAATTCTTTTTTAAATCAACTTGCTCAATTACTCCACTTATATATTTTCTCATTCCATTTTTATCAATAAGTTTTTCATCAAAGTAGTTTATTCCACAAAATAAAATTGGTGTTTTTGGAAATAGTTTTTTTTGATACTCAACTAAAAACTCTAATGCAGAATTATCACTTGCAATTATTACATCAAATTTTCTATTTTTAAACTGCTCTTTATAAAGTTCATATAATTTTTGGAAATAGTTATCATTTGATACTTTTTTAGTATCCATGTATATTGTAGTTAGATTTATATTTGAGTATTTTTCAAAGTTTTTTTCAATTGCTTTTGAAATATCATCAGTCCACTTATAGCCTTTGTGATATGAGTGAAGTAATAAAACTTCTTTTGAGGGCTCTTGTGCAAATAGATATAGACCAAATAGTAGGCTTAAAACTAATATCTTTTTCAAAATATAATCCTTTAAGCCTATATTATATCATTATGAAATAAAAATTACATATCCTGACTTTGGTCCATGTGCTCCAATTACTAAAGATTGTTCAATATCAGCTGTTTTTGAAGGTCCACTTACAAATACTCCATAACCAGCTTTATCAAAAGATATTTTTTCATATGCTTCATGCATATTATTTAAAATATCCTCTTTTTTAACTACAATTACAATATTTTCAGAAATAAAATATAAGCCTCTATGTCTATTCTCTTCATTTTTTAACCAAACCGCACCATTTTCTGCAACTGCAAAATTTCCATTTACAACACACAATTCAATATCTTTTAAATTATGTATATCATCTTGGGCATTTGCATCAAATGTTGCCAAAGAAAACTCTTGCACATTTGTTGCAACTATTTTTGCTTCTGGATAAAGCTTTTTAATTGTTTCATCCAACTCTTCTTTTTTTATATCTAAAGCTTTCCCACCTACATTTTCAAGCATTTTTGAAAACATTAAAAATTTATCATCAAATGTAATTCCAAAATTATCATATGATGGTAAAGCTGTATCATTAACTACATTATTTTGTCTAATTTGTGATAGGATTTGCTCTTTACTTGTCATCTTCTAATCCTTTTTTATATAGCTCTTTGAAGCTATTTTTTGGCATTTGTGGTAAATCTCTTTGTTTTCCCCAAACATTTGCTTTATTATAAATAAATGATTTTGGAAGTATTGGAACTACTTTTCTTGCTACTTTTCCTGCAATATCAAATAAAGTTGGATGTGACATCAACCAAGATGTAGCTTTCATAGCAAACTTTTTCTTTGGATCTATAATATTTTGTGCTGTTAAATCTTGTCTATGATTATATAATTGTGAATCTAAATCAATTTTTACCGGACAAACATGAGAACAAGAACCACAAAGTGTACAAGCAAAAGATAGTGTTTTATGTTTTTTAGGATCTCTAAATGTTGCTAAAGTTGATCCAATTGGTCCTGGAATAACATACTCATAAGAGTGCCCTCCACTTCTTCTGTATATAGGACAAGTATTCATACATGCGCCACATCTAATACAGTTTAATGCTTTTTGATACTTTTGTGATTGTAAAAAAGGTGTTCTTTTATTATCAACAATTATAATATGCATTTGTCCACCCTCAACTGCTCCGGCAAAGTGTGATGTATATGAAGTAATTGCTTGACCTGTTGCACTTCTTGCAAGTAATCTTGTAAATACTCCTAAATCTTCTAATCTTGGAATAACTTTTTCAATTCCCATAGAAGCAATATGAAGCTTTGGTAAATTTGCACCCATATCTGCATTACCTTCATTTGTGCAAACAACTATTGCGCCTGTATTTGCAATTGCAAAATTAACTCCTGTTATTCCAGCATCTGCATCTAAAAACTTTTGTCTTAAATCAGCCCTTGCAGCTCTTGTTAAATAAGTAGGGTCATAATTTCCTTTTTGTGTTCCCATCTTTTCATGAAATGTATCAGAAACATCTTGCTTTTTTAAATGAATTGCAGGAAGTACGATATGTGATGGTGGCTCATTTCTTAATTGAACAATTCTCTCACCTAAGTCTGTATCAACTACTTCAAATCCTTTACTCTCTAAATAAGGATTTAAATGGCACTCTTCTGTTAACATAGATTTTGATTTTACAACTTTTTTAACACTATTTTGGCTTAAGATTTTTTCTACTATTTCATTATGCTCTTTTGCATCTTTTGCCCAATGAACAGTAATTCCTTTTGCAGTTGCATTTTTTTCAAACTCTAAAAGATATTTATCAAGATTTGCCATTGTATGAGTTTTTATACTATTTGCATGCTCTCTTAGTTGTTCCCATTCAGGAATAGTTTTAGTAGATGTATCTCTTTTTTCTCTTACAAACCATAATGCTTGGTCATGCCAATGCATTCTTTCATCATTTGCAACAAACTCTTTTGCATTTTGTGGGTGTTTATTACTCATATTTAACTCCTGCAAGTATTTCTACTATATGCATAACTTTAATATTTTCATTATCTCTATTAATTATTCCATCCATATGCATTAAACATGACATATCAGCTCCTGTTATTACTTTGGCATGAGAATCAAGATGATCTTTAATTCTATCTTTTCCCATAGCAACAGATATATCTTCTTCTGTTACACAAAAAGTTCCACCAAATCCACAGCACTCATCATCTCTTTTTAAACTTACAATTTCAATATCTTTTACTAAAGATAGAAGATTTTTCAATTTTGACTGATAAGGTATATTTAATTCACTAGCACTTCCAAGTTTAAGCATTCTATGCCCATGACATGAGTTGTGAATACCTACTTTATGAGGAAAACTCACATCAAATTTTTCAACTTTTAATATGTCATGTAAAAATTCACAAATTTCATATATTGAAGTTTTTACTTTATTATAATCACTACTATTTTCAAAAAATGGTGCATAATGCTCTTTTACCATTGAAACACATGAGCCACTTGGAGCAACAATATAATCATAATCTTTGAAATTTTCTACAAACTGTTTTGCTAGTGTTTCTACATCTTTAGAACATCCTGAATTAGCCATTGGCTGACCACAGCATGTTTGACTCATTGGGTAATCAACATCTAAGTTTTGATCTTTTAAAATTTTAAGTGTTGCCATACATATATCTGGATATAGCTCATTCATAAAACATGGGATAAATAATCCAATTTTCATGCAAACTCCTTTTAATTATGACAAATTTTACACTAGATATATGAAAAACTTATGATATTTTCTTTCTTTAAGACATCTATGCTATTTTTCAAGGTATATGGTACAATCATTGTGTAAATATGTATCTTCAAGCTCTATTTTAGTAGTAATTGTTTTACAAAAACTTAAAATCTCTTTTTGACTTACATAAGTAAAGCTAGACTCTTTCAAAAAATTAAAAACAAACCCTTTTTTACTTGAATCAAAACATTTTTGTATAAATATTTTCATATCTTCAAATTCCAATAAATTCATAGCTCCACTACATATATAATAATCAGCTTTTGGTAAATCATCTTTTAAAATATCAAGAAGTAAAAACTCATAATTTTTAAATCTTTTTTTACTTATTTGTACCATATGTTCTTCACAATCAATACCAGTATATTTTTTAAAATCTATTTTTTTGTTTTTTAAAAAGTTTAAATATTCTGCAAAACCACAACCTGTATCTAGTATAGTTGAGTTTTGCAAATCTTGTAAGTATTTTGTTAAAACTTCAAACCTTAAGTATTGGGAAAACTTTGAATTCCAGTGTACCCCTCTTGCTGTTATTCCATATTTTAAAGTTGATTTTTTATAAAAAGTATGATTATCTAGTCGCATTTAGCTATTTGTTCAATTATTACGCCATTATCTTTTATAAATTTTGTTACAACATCTGAGTTTGTATGTTCATATGCTTTATCATAAACTATTCTTTTAATACCACTTGCAATTAAATTTTTTGAACAATCTGCACAAGGCTCTAAAGTTACATAAATAGTGGCACTTTCAATGCTTATCCCATTTCTTGCTGCCCAAATTATTGCATTCATTTCTGCATGAATTTCATAAGTTCTTGACCATTCATGATGATCTTTTGTATATGCACCATCCCAATGTTCGCAACAATTTACATATCCTGCTGGTGTGCCATTATATCCTGTTGAAAGAATTCTTCCATCTTTTACTATTACTGCACCTACTTGTTTTGACACGCACTTAGATGCACTTGCTATTTCATGAGCTATATTTATAAAATTTCTATCACTTAACACTTAAACTCCATTGATTAAATTGGATTATAATCATTTTTTTGCTACATTATAGCAAAAATTAATAAAAAAGGTACGTCATGGATTTTAAAGAGATAAAAGAATTAATTAAAGTATTTGACAAAAGTGAACTTAATAAACTAAAAATAAAAGAGAGTGATTTTGAAATTTCAATGGGTAAAGGTTTTGATGGAACTGTTCAAGTTGCTTCTGCACCTATGGCACAACAAGTTGCTGCTCCTGCACCAAGTGTGAGTGCACCAGTTGAAACTTCTTGTACTACTGAAAAAAGTACTCAAACTTGCTCTGATACTATTAATTCACCAATGGTAGGAACATTTTATGCTGCACCATCTCCTGATTCTTCTGCATTTGTTAAGCCAGGAGATACAGTTAGAAAAGGTGATACTTTATGTATTTTAGAGGCAATGAAGATAATGAATGAAGTTGAGGCTGAGTGTGATTGTAAAATTTTAGAGGTATTAGTTAATGATGCTGATCCAGTAGAGTTTGATATGCCACTGTTTACAATTGAAAAATTATAAGAAAGAGCTAGTATGGCTGAAATAAAGAAAATTTTAATTGCAAATAGAGGCGAAATTGTTCAAAGAGCAATTAGAACAATTAGAGAAATGGGAAAAAAATCTGTTGTAATTTATAGTGCAGGGGATAAAAATGCATCTTACTTAAAGCACGCAGATGAAGCAGTTTGCATTGGTCCAGCAAGATCTAAAGAATCATATTTAAATATTCCTGCAATTATCACAGCTGCTGAGATGACTGGTTGTGATGCAATTTTCCCAGGTTATGGTTTCTTATCAGAAAATCAAGATTTTGTTGAAATTTGTAGGTTACATGGTATTAAATTTATTGGTCCATCTGTTGAAGTAATGGAAAAAATGGCTGATAAATCTAAAGCTAAAGATGAAATGGTAAGAGCAGGGGTTCCTGTTGTACCAGGAAGTAAAGGTGCTATTCATTCACTAGAAGAGGGTAAAAAAGTTGCAAAAGAGATAGGTTATCCTATCATGGCTAAAGCTGCTGCTGGTGGTGGTGGTAGAGGAATGAGACTTATAAATGAAGAGTCTGAATTTGATCAACTATTTATGGCAGCTTCATCAGAAGCACTTGCTGCCTTTGGTGATGGAACTATGTATTTAGAAAGATTTATCAACAACCCAAGACATATTGAGGTTCAAGTTGTTGGAGATTCTCATGGAAATGCAATTCATATTGGTGAAAGAGATTGTTCATTACAAAGAAGACACCAAAAAGTTATCGAAGAATCACCTGCTATTTTATTAAATGATGAAACAAGAAGACAACTGCATGAAGTTGCAGTAAAAGCTACAAAATACTTAGAGTATGAGGGTGCTGGAACATTTGAATTCTTAGCAGATGATAAACAAAACTTTTACTTTATGGAAATGAATACAAGACTTCAAGTAGAACATCCTGTTTCAGAAATGGTTTCTGGAATTGATATAGTTGAACTAATGATTAGAGTTGCAGAGGGTGAAAAAGTTCCTCCACAAGAAGAAGTTAAATTTAGAGGTCATGCAATTGAGTGTAGAATTACAGCAGAAGATCCTATTTCTTTCTTACCAAGTCCAGGAAAAGTAAAACAATGGATGGTTCCTGGTGGAAGAAATGTAAGAGTTGATTCTCACGTTTATACAAACTATGATGTTCCTCCATATTATGACTCAATGATTGGTAAACTAATTGTTTGGGGAAGAGATAGAGATAAAGCTATCAATATTATGAAAAGAGCATTAAATGAGTTTGAAGTTGAAGGTATTAAAACTACTATTCCATTTCATATGAAGATGATGCAAAACGAAGACTTTAAAAACAACAACTACGATACAAAATATTTAGAAAACTACAAAGGTTAAAAGTAGGGCATTAAGCCTTACTTTTACTTTAAAGCTTAAATTTATATAAATTTAGCTATAATCAGACAATTATACACAGTTATATACCTATTTTACTTTGATTTCAACTCAGAGATTTTAAATTATTGACATCCAATTATTTATCATAGATTTTTTTTAAAAAGAACAAAAAGAAGTTATATAAAGTGTATTTTAAATTCAAATATACGAAGGTAAGAAGTGACTTTTCAAGAGTTCAATTTCAAAACAAATTTACAAAAATCAATTGATGATGCAGGCTTTAAAGAGCCAAGTCCAATTCAAAAAGATGCAATTCCTGTTATTTTAGAAGGTAAAGACATAGTTGGTCAAGCCCACACAGGTACAGGAAAAACAGCAGCATTTGGACTACCAATTTTAAATATGATGAAATGTAATAAAGAAGTAGAAGCTGTAGTTATCGTTCCAACAAGAGAGCTTGCAATGCAAGTTTCAGATGAATTATTCAAGTTTGGAAAATATTTAGATATAAATACAGCAACAGTTTATGGTGGACAATCTTATAGCAGACAATTAAAGCATATTTCAAATGCATCAATTTTAGTTGCAACACCAGGAAGATTTTTAGACTTATTAAGAGATAAAAAAATCAATATTAAACCAAATTATGTAATCCTTGATGAAGCAGATGAGATGCTTGATATGGGGTTTTTAGATGATATTAAAGAGATCTTTACTTATATGCCAAAGCAAAGACAAACATTAATGTTTTCTGCAACTATGCCAAATGCAATTAAGCAATTAGCAAAAACAATTTTAAAAGAACCAGAGTTTGTTACAGTTACTACAAGTGAAATAACAAACTCAAAAATCAAACAAGCATTTTATGTTGTTGATGAGTATGAAAGAGATGATGCGCTTATTAGATTATATGATTATAAAAATCCTGAAAAATCAATCATTTTTTGTAGAACAAAAAAAGAAGTAGATAGACTTTCTACATTTTTAGTATCTCAAGGCTTTGGAGCTAAAGGTCTTCATGGAGATATGGAACAAAGACAAAGAGAAGAAGCAATTAATGCTTTTAAAAAAGGTAGACTTGATGTTTTAATTGCTACAGATGTAGCTGCTCGTGGACTTGATGTAAACGATGTAACTCATGTATTTAATTATCATTTACCTTTTGATTCTGAAAGCTATGTTCATAGAATTGGAAGAACAGGTCGTGCAGGTAAAGAGGGTGTTGCTGTTTCTATTGTAACTCCACATGAATTTAGAATGCTTCAAAAAATTCAAAAATCTACAGGTGGAAGATTAGAAGCTAAGACAATTCCAAATATCAAATCTGTAAAAGATAAAAAAACAAACTCTCTTGTTGAAAAAATCAAAGCACATGAAGTTGATGATTCAGCATTATTAATTATTGAAAACTTAAAAGAAGAGTATGATATCTCTACAATTGCATTTAAACTAGCTTCAATGCTTACTAGTGCGACTTCTGTAAAAGGAAGTAATACAATTGGAAAATCTCATAAAGATATTGAAAAATTAATTGAAAGTGCTGTTAGAAATAGCAGTAGAAATAATGATAAAAGAGGCGGACAAAGAAGAAGGGGTCCAAGAAGTGGAGGATTTAAAAATAATAGAAATAAATCTTCTAGCTCATCTTCATCATCATCTTCAAATAGAAGACGAAGAAGCTAAATAAATAAAGAAGATTTTCTTCTTTATTTATTTTTATAGTATTTCATTACAGCTCTTTTTGCTCTTTTATAAGCAGCTTTTGTATCTCTACCAAAACCTCTAAATACTCCATCTTTATTGAAAAACTCAACCATTTCAAGTTTACCTTTTTTAGTATCAACAACTCTAAAGATATTGAAATCTTGTTTCATTTCTTCAATTTTAGGAATATCGTTGTTTGTCAAAATTCTTATACTTAACATAACTACTCCTTTATGTATTTTATCTATATTTTATTGGCATTATATATATAAAATCTTAAAAAAACATTAATTGGTTATTTTATATTATTATTTAAAATAGAGTAAATTTTCAAATTATAAAAGAATAATATATAGACAACTTAAATATTATAAATATTTTATCCATATAATTTTTAAGCTTATTTAAAGGTTATGTAAAGAATTATCCATTACAATACTAAACAAATTAAATTACAAAATGGTTACATAAAGGGTTACATTGGACTTTGAAACTATCAATAAGATGGATAAAGCTACAGATAAGACACTTCCGGGCTTTGCTAAACTATCATTAGGACTTCTATTTATAGTTGTTGTCTTTTTATGGAGTTATACCTCACATGGTAATGTTCCAAATAATTCATTTTTGATTATTGGAGCTGTTTTTGGTGCTTATATGGCTATGAATATCGGTGCAAATGATGTTGCTAATAATGTAGGTCCTGCAGTTGGCTCAAAAGCAATAACAATGTTTTGGGCAATTGTAATTGCTGCAATTTTTGAAGCAGCAGGTGCATTAATTGCTGGTGGAGAAGTTGTAAAAACAATAAAAAAAGGAATTATTGATCCAGCTTTAATTTCTGATCCTGAAATATTTATTTGGGCAATGACAGCAGCACTACTATCAGCTGCACTTTGGTTAAACTTTGCAACTTCTGTTGGAGCTCCTGTTTCAACTACACACTCTATTGTTGGTGGAGTTATGGGAGCAGGAATAGCAGCAGCTGGTTTTGCCATAGTTTCTTGGGGAACCATGGCTAAAATTGCTGCTTCTTGGATAATATCCCCACTCTTTGGAGGAGTAGTTGCAGCACTATTCTTACTATTTATTAAAAAAAATATAATGTTTCAAAAAGATATGGTAACTTCTGCTAAAAAGTTTGTGCCTTATTTAATTGCCATTATGTCTTGGGCATTTTCTACATATTTAATTTTAAAGGGAATAAAACACTTAATAAAAGTTAATTTTTTAACAGCTACTTTAGTAGGATTAATAATAGCTATTATAGTATTTTTTCTAGTAAAACCACTAATTGAAAAATCTGCACAAAAAATTGAAAATACAAGAGTTGGAATTAACTCACTATTTACAATACCACTAATTTTCTCAGCCGCACTTTTATCTTTTGCTCATGGTGCAAATGATGTTGCAAATGCTATTGGACCACTAGCTGCTATAAATGATGCAATTATTAAATCAGCTGTTTCATCACAAGTTGGTATTCCTTTTTGGGTTATGGCTGTTGGTGCTTTAGGTATTGCCGTAGGCTTAGCCCTTTATGGACCAAGAATTATAAGAACTGTTGGCTCAGAAATTACAGAATTAGATCAAGTAAGAGCTTTCTCAATTGCAATGGCAGCAGCTATTACTGTTATTATAGCTAGTCAATTAGGTTTACCTGTATCTTCAACTCATATTGCAGTTGGTGGTGTATTTGGAGTAGGATTTTTAAGAGAATTCTTAGATTCAAGCGAATCTAAAATATTAAGTGATATTAGAAAAAAACTAAAAAAAGATAAAAAAATTCTTGATAAATATGAAGCAGAACTAATAAGTTTAGAAGAAAAAGATAAAAAAAGTAAATCTGAATATATTAGAGTTGTTGAACTTTATAAATTAATTGAAGAAAAAATAGAACAAGTAAGAATTGAAAAAAGAGATTTCAAAGCTAAAAAAAGAGTTAAGTATGTAAAAAGAGATGCAATTAAAAAAATTGTTGCTGCATGGATAATAACAGTACCAGCAGCAGCATTTTTATCTGCTTCAATATTTTTTATGATAAAAGGTATCATGTCGTAATTTACGGCATATACCAAAACTAATAACTTCTACTAAAAAATTATATTTTTACTTTTTATTTGTTTATGATAAAATAACACTTATCATTTTATAAAGGTATCTTCATTCAAACTTTAATTTCAGTACTTCCTGTTTATTCTTTTATAGTAATTGGACTAATTTTAAAAAAAAGTTTTAAAGAAAAAATCGATGAAAAAAGCTATGTAATTTTATCTTTTTATTTTTTACAACCAATTTTAATATTTTGGGGGCTTACAAAATCTCCTATTGATTATGCATTTGTAATGTCACCAATTATCTATTTATATGCAGTTTTAAGTGTTGTATTCTTTTTAATAATATTCTCAAAAAAAATATTTACAGATTCAAAAGATAGAACTATATTTATTGCTGTTTCATTAGTGGGTAATACTGGAAATATTGGTGTTCCATTAGGGATTGCTTTATTTGGTGAACAATCTGTTCCTTACACAAGTATTATAAATATTGCAAATATGTTTTTTATTTATATTTTTAGTATATATTTCTTTGCAAAAGACTCTTTTACACTAAAAAAATCAATCTATTCAATCTTAAAACTTCCTGGACTTTGGGTTGCTTTTTTTGCTATTGCTATAAACTATTTTAATGTTCCTATTCATAAAGATATTTCAAGAACTCTTGAAATGGGAGCATATGCTTCGATGGTTATTCAATTAATTATATTTGGTGTATATTTAAGTGAAGTAAAAATAAGAACAATGAATTGGAAACTATCACTTAATATTTCTTTGGTAAAACACTTTATACTTCCTGCTGTTGGAATCTTTTTTGTTTTACAAAGCGATTTAAGCTCATATGTGGCCTCTGTGGTCTTAATGCAACTAATGATACCTCTTGCTGTAAATAACGTTAATTTAGCTGCTTTATATAACTGTAAACCCTATGATGTAACTGCAAGTATATTAGTCTCTACAATTATTTTTTCTTTACTCTTATATTTTTATATTTTTATAATCAAATATTTCTTAGGAGATTTTTAATGTGTGGAATATTAGGTGCAAACTTTACAAACGATAAATTCAAAAATGCAATCAAATATATAGAGAATAGAGGACCAGATTTTCAAGCTATTAGGTCATTTAATAACAATACTTTTGCCCACACAAGACTTTCAATTATTGATTTGGACAATGAAGCAAATCAACCTATGGTTTTTGATGAGATTGTAATAGTTTTTAATGGAGAGATTTATAATTATCAAGAGTTAATAAAAGAGCATGATTTAAAATGTAAAACCAAATCTGATACAGAGGTTATTATAAGGCTTTATCAAAAATATGAAAAAGATTTTTTAAACTACTTAAATGGAATGTTTAGTTTTTGTATTTATAATATAAAGCAAAATAGCTTTTTTTGCGCAAGGGACAGATATGGTAAAAAACCTTTTTTCTACTACTTTGCAAATAATAAATTCATTTTCTCTTCTTCAATAAAAGCTATCTTAGAACTTTTAGATAAAAAACCAAAATTAAATAAAGTTGCTTTATCACAATATATGCAATATTTCGTAAGTTTAGATGATAATACTTTTTATCAAGATATTAAAAAACTTGAAGCATCAAGTTATCTTTTATTAAAAGATGATAATTTACAAATTAAGAAGTATTATAAGATTAATACATATAAAGAAATAAAAGATGAACAAACAGCTTTAAAAGATATAGAAGAGCTTTTATTTAAGAGTGTTGAGGCTAGACTAACATCAGATGTAGAAGTTGGCTCACTTTTAAGTGGAGGTATTGACAGTTCACTTATTTCTGCACTATATACTAAAATTTCTGGCAAAAAAATAAATACATTTAGCATAGGCTATGATGAATACAAAAATTATAGCGAATTAGAGTATGCAAATATCACTGCAAAACATATAGGCTCAAATCATCACCCTTTGATTATCTCTCAAAAAGATTTTATAAATAGCTTTGAAGATACATTAGAAGCTTTAGAAGAACCTCACGCAGATAGTGCAGCAGTCCCTTTGTATATACTAACAAAGAAAATTAAACAAATGGGAATAAAAACTGTTTTAAGTGGTGAGGGTAGTGATGAGATATTTTTAGGTTATGATAATTATGCAAAGTTTTTAAAATATTATGAGTTTGAAAAGACATTAGATAAAAGTCAAACACAATTTTTAAATAGCATAATCTCTGCTTTACAAAATAATACAAAAGAGAGTGAGTATTTAAGAAGAATTATAAAAAAAGAGAATCTTTATAATGGTTTTGGAGAAGTATTTACATCTATTCAGAAAAAAAAGCTATTTAAAAAGGTACCCACTTTTAAAAGTGAAACAGCAAAAAAAGATCCAGTTGACTGGATGAGTTATACGGATTTAAAAGTTTGGCTAGGGCAGGGCTTATTAAGTAAAGTTGATAGAATTTCTATGGCTAATTCTTTAGAAGTTAGAACTCCCTTTTTAGATTTTAATTTGGTAAACTATTTATTTAGTGTGGATTCAAATATAAAAGTAGGGGACACAAACAAATATTTACTTAAGAAAATTGCTTCAAAATATATACCACAAACAATCATAAATAGAACAAAAAAAGGATTTAATTCACCCTTTAATGAATGGATTCAAAATGAGTACAAAGATGAAGTTTTAAATCTAATTTTAAGAGTAAATAAACAAACAGAACTTTTTAATGATGAGTACATAAAACAGATTTATGATTTGGCAAAAAATAGAAAGTTCAAACAACACTTATGGTCTTTATTTATATTTTCAAAATGGTTTGAAAAAGAGTATTTATAAATCATATATTTTTAAATCATTATTGGATATGATTTTAGAAGCTAAACTATGCGAGGGAAAAAATGAATATACTAATTCCAGTAGATTGTAACAAAAGACATGAAGCTATTATAAGTGCCATTGAAGATTCTAAATATTGGGCTTATATTGATCTTGATGAGGGAAGAATAGTAAACTGCGACTTTTTTAAAGATAGAAAAGAAGCAAATTGCTGGATTGATCACATTATTGTAATAAATGAAACTGATTATATAGTTGATTTTAAACAAAAAAACATATCTGTTTTAAGTGTGGATACTCAAAAAAGTATTGATGAAATTATTGAATCTTTTTTACTTAATAAACTAAAACCTATTAAATATTAATGTTAAAGTTTAATAAAAAAGATTTAAATACTCTAAATAAGATTATTAGCTCAAGAAGAGATGTTAGAGGTAATAATTTTATAAATAAAAAAGTATCTAATAAAAAATTAAATATTATTTTAGAATCTGCTTTAAAAGCACCATCTGTTGGCTATTCACAGCCTTGGCACTTTAAAATTATTGAAGATAAAAACCTTAAAGATAAAGTATATAATCAATTTGAAACAAGTTACAAAAAAAGCTTTAAAAAGTTTGAAAATAGACCACTTTATAAAAAACTAAAACTTGAGGGAATAAAAGAATCACCTATAAATATTGCAGTTTTTTATAAAAAACCTAAAAAAGAGATACTTGGTCAAACATATATGAAAAAAAGTGGTGAGTACTCTGTTGTTTGTGCTATATGCAATATGTGGTTAACAGCTAGGGCTTTAAACTTAGGTCTTGGTTGGGTATCTATTGTAAAGCCAAAGAAAATAAGAAAACTACTAAATGTTTCAAAAGAGTATAAACTAATTGGCTATTTATGTATTGGATATACAAAGGATTTTTTAAAAGAGCCAGAACTTAAAACCATAGGATGGGAAAAGAAAAAAAGTCTAAAAGAGTCTATTCTAAAATAATTTTTTTAAGGGAGAAAAATGAAAAAATTAATTGGAAAATTAGGTGTAATATCTGTTTTACTAATAGTAATGAGTACAACAGTATTTGCAAAACAAAGAGTTTATAAACTTAAAATGGCTACTACTTGGGGTAAGACTGCAAGCCCTTTAATTGATACTTCAATTAAAATGGCTAATTTAGCAAAAATTATGTCAAATGGTCAACTTGATATTAGAGTTGATAGTGCAAATAAGCATAAATCGCCTTTGGGTATTTTAGATATGGTTAAAGCAGGGCAGTATGATATTGGACATAGTGCTTCATACTATTGGAAGGGTAAAGATATAAATACTTTACCTTTTACTTCAATGCCATTTGGAATGACAGCTGCTGAACAGTATGCTTGGTTTTATCATGGTGGTGGATTAGAACTAATGCAAAAAACTTACAAGATTCATAAAGTATTATCTTTTCCAGGTGGAAATACAGGTGTTCAAATGGGAGGTTGGTTTAAAAAAGAGATTAAATCTGTAGAAGATTTAAAAGGTCTTAAAATTAGAATTCCAGGCTTTGCAGGAGAAATTATGGCAAAAGCAGGGGCTTTAGTTACAAATATTGCACCGGGTGAACTTTATACAGCTTTTGAAAGAAATACAATTGATGCATTAGAGTGGGTTGGTCCATCAATGGATATTAATATGGGATTTCATAAAGTTGCCAAGTATTATTATACAGGTTGGCATGAACCAGCTTCTGAATTACAATTTATTGTTAATAAAAGAGCTTATAAAAAACTACCAAAAAACTTACAAGAGGTTTTAGTCTTAGCATTTAAGCTTGCAGCTTATGATATGTATATTCAAAATTATGATATGAATGCAAAAGCTTGGCAAAAAATGAAAAAAGAGCATCCTCAAATAAAAGTCAAAAGCTTTCCAGAAGATGTAAAGCAACTATTAAAAGATGCAAATAAAAAGCTAAGAAAAAGTATGGCAGAAAAATCACCTCTTTTAAAAGAGATTTTTAAATCACAAGAAGATTATATGAAAACTATTAGAGAGTGGACAATTATTTCTGATTATCAATACATAAAAGATAACATATAACTTATTTTAAGCCCAATTTACATTTATTGGGCTTTGATATAAATTCTATTTTTGGCTTACTACTTATTTTTACCTATAAAATTTTTACTTTTAGTTTCATAAACTATTGTAGTTGCTAACTTTTCAGAAAAAATTGCTATTTCTTGTACTTGTGAGGCAATAGTTGCATTTTTTTGTGTCTTTTGATCAAGTTCATTTATTACATTATTTATTTGAATAATACCTCTTTCTTGTTCTTTACTTGAAGTAGAAACATCTTCAATAATATTTAAAGTTTGCTCAATATTCTCATTTAAACTCTCATATCCATTTATCATGTTACTTGAAATCTCTTTTCCATCATTTGCTTTAATTGTTGCATGTTCTACTAATGCTTTTATCTCTTTTGCTGCTTGTGCTGATCTTGTTGCTAAGTTTCTAACTTCACCTGCAACTACTGCAAAACCTTTACCTAGCTCTCCTGCAGTTGCTGCTTCTACTGCTGCATTTAATGATAATATATTTGTTTGAAAAGCAATTTGGTCAATTACTGTAATTGAGTTATTTATTAAATTAACTTGCTCATTAATTTCATCCATTGATATACTTGTTTTTAAAGCAAGCTCTTTACCATCTTTCGTAGATAAGCTTACTTTTCTAGCTAAATTTGTCATATCATTCATTTTTTGTGTATTATTTTTTACATTAGAAGTGATTTGCTCTAATGCAGCAGTTGTTTCTTCAAGATTTGTTGCTGTTTTTATTGAGCTTTCATTTAATACATCCACATTTTTTAGTAAGTCATCTGAACTATTTTTTAATTCAACTCCTCTTTTTGTACTTTCAACTAGCATCTTTGAAATAGATTCGCCTAATGAATCAATACCATTTAATAAGCTTTGAATTTCACCTTGTGCGTTAATTGATGTTTTTTGAGTAAAATCTTCTTGCTTATATTTATTAAGCGTTATAGATGCATGTTCTACGATATCAGCTAAAGTATCTAGCATGCTATTTAACGCATTTACTAGCTCTTTTACAGATTTACTTGAACTAGTTTTTGTAACTCTTGTGCTTAAATTACCTTTTTTTATCTCATTTACTACATGATTTACATCATTTATAACTAAAGTATCTTCAAGATGATCTTTTTCTATTTTACTAATATATTCATTAAAATATTTTGCAATTTGGGCTGTTTCATCTTTTGTTTTTATCTCTATTTTAATATCTTTGTTAGATGAATCTGTAAGCTTCTTCATAGCATCTTTTAATATTTCTAGTGGAGATATAATGCTTTTTGAAAGAAGAATATTAAATATAAGTATTATTATAGAAAAAATTGACATTAATACAATTACAGTTATTATTGATTGTTTTATTGTATTATGAAAATTCTTTTGTGCCATGTCAGAATTTTTTTTGATTATCTTTAATATATCAATAATAGTAAACTTTAAGTTTCTCCATGCTTTAAGAGATTTTTTCATATCATCTTTTTCTAATGCATGATTATCAATTACTTTTTTATTTAAAGTCTTTGATATAAGTAAAAAATCAATTACTTTTTGTTCAAACTCTATGTACAATGAGTTATTTATTTTTTTGAACTCATTTGCAGCTTTTTCAGTATTTTTAATTGCATTTTGCATAGTATTTTTTGCTTTTTTTGAGTTTGGGTTTTGAAAAACTACGCCAGAAGATGAATTATATAAAAGTCCATTAATATATATTGCATTTAAAGTTTCATTTTGTTTTGCAATAGCTAATGAGTTTATATACTCCCTTGATAAAGAGTTCAATATGTTATAAATAATAACACCTGCTATTAATAAACTAAATATTATTAGTGCACTATTTAGTTTAAGCTTTAGCATTATTGAAAGTTTATTTAGCATGACTATCCTTATGGTTTAATATAAGTATTTATAATACAAAATTATACTTAAAATATAACTTTATATTATTATTTTAATCTAAGTGCTTGTAATAAACTTTCAATATTTAATAAATTAATCCCAAAAATCTTTTAGTGATTCATCATTTTTTTCAATAGGTCGCTCTTCAATATAGACTTCTTCAAGTACATCTTGAGTATCATTATCTAAAGAATTACTAAAGTTTATATTATCAATATCTTCAAATGCTTTTTTTAGTTCATTTTCATCAATTTCTTCTATTGATGTTTTTGGATTATTTATTATTTTATGAATTTTAGTTTCAGAAGGAGCTTTAGTTTCACTATTACTTTCTACTTCTTTATCAATTTTAGGCATAATTTTTTCTTTGCTTGTAGTTTTCAACTGCATGTACTCTTGCATTAACTTTTCATAAGTTTCAAAATCAAGCAACATAAAACTTGGCTTTCCATCTCTTAGAATTATTGCCTTTTCAATTTCATGTTTATTTATTTTTTCAAATATCATTTTACTTTTTCTAATTAACTCAGTTGAAGAGAACATCTCTTTAGATGTATATTGTAAATAGTTCATTTATACTCCAATACAAATTAAAATATGTATTATTTTATGTATTCAGATATGTTATTAATAATCATATCAACAAGTCTTTTTCTAGCTTCAATTGATGCCCATCCAATATGTGGAGTTAATGCTAGTCTGTTTTTATTTTCTACTTTTAATAAGGGTGAGTCTTCTTCTATAGGTTCTTTTGATACTACATCAATACCACAATATAGCTCTTTTGAATCAATTATATTTGCAAGGTCAGCTTCATTTATTATTCCACCTCTACCTAAATTCATTAGTATTGCACCATCTTTAATCAAATTTAAATTTGATTTATTAAGCAAATTAGTAGTTGTTTCATTTAAAGGACAATGAATAGAAATAATATCAGATTCTTTAAGCAAAGAGTCTAAACTTTTACTTTCATAGTTTGTATTATTATTCTTACCACTTGTTGAATAATAACTTACATTACAAGAAAAAGATTTTGCTATTTTTGCAACATTTTCTCCAATATTACCTAATCCAATTATTCCCCAATTTTTGTCTTTTAATTCATAAAATGGTTTGTCTATATGTGTGAAAATATCTGACTTTTCCCAATTTCCTTTATTTACATATGAAGTATAGTAATTTAATTGTTGGATAAAATGAAATACATAAGAAAATGTTAATTGTGTTACACTATCAGTTGAATATCCTGCAACATTTTTAACTTCAATTCCTTTAACTTTAGCGTATTCAAGGTCAACATTGTTCATTCCTGTTGCTGCAATACAAACTAACTTAAGAGTTGAATTATCCATTATTTTTCTATCTATTACAACTTTATTTGTAATAACAATATCTGCATCTTTTACTCTAGTTAGTGTTTCAGTTGGTTTTGTAGTATCATAAACTACTACTTCACCAAACTTATTAAACTCATCTAAAGATATGTCAAAACCTAATGTAGCTCTATCTAAAAATACTATTTTCATTGTGTACACCTTTACATATTTTATTATGTAAAGGTATCTAAATATTGCTAAATATAATTTAAAATGATTTATTTGTGCTTAGAACTAAAAATTTGTTCAGCCCATTCAGTAATTGGACCTCGTAGAACTTTTTCTAATTTTATAGCAAAAGGTTTTACTAAATCACTTTCATTTTTAGTAGATTTTAAAAGTGTTGTAAGTGCATTTGTATGCTTATTTACATAAAAATTGTCAATTTGCTTATTACTTCCTAAGATTACAACTTTACAGCTATTATCGACTCTTGAAAGTACCATTTGCATGGTTTTATTTGACATATTCTGAGCTTCATCAATTATAACAAATGCATTTGATAAGGTTCTACCTCTCATTTCACCTACCCACATAGTCTCAATACTATAATTTTGAATAAGTTGTTCAATTCGTGCATTTACCTCTACATCATCAAGCTCATCATACTGAAAATTCTTTTTGTTTGATTTCTTTTTGTGTTCACTTCTTATAATATAATCTAAACTATCCATTAAAGGATGATTATATATTTTAAACTTTTCTTCAAAACCTGGTAAATAACCAATATCTTCGCCTTTGTCTAATGACTCAATTGAGTTTCTTATATATATTATTCTTTGAAAATATTTTTGTCTAACTAGCTTTAATGCACCACTTAATGCTAATAAGGTTTTACCACTTCCTGCTTTTGCCTCAACTATTAAAACATTAAAGTAATGTTTTAATATTGCATTTGAGAAAAATAATTGTTCTTTATTTAAAGGTGTAATTATTTGATTTCTTATTTCTGTCTCATCTAATATAATGATTTTTTTATTTTGAATACAAGCTAATAGTACTTGATCTGAACCCTTAACTTTAAAACAATAAGCAAAATTATGTACTTTATGTTCTTCATCATAATCAAAAATAGAGGAGTTATTAATAGTTTCTAGCTGTTCAAATTTTATTGTAATTGTTTTTATAAATTCATAATCAAACTCTTTTTCACTAGTTCCAAGTAAAGAATCAGTCTTAATATCCATAGAAACAGCTCTTGTTCTTGCCATAATATCTAAAGATAAAAAATCAGACTCACATGTATAATGGCTCTCTACAAATTTTGCAACTTCAAGAATTTTTCTATCATTTATGATATTTGGTGCAACATTTTTTATATTTATTAAATACTCTTCTTTTGAAATAACATCAATAGTTGCTTCAAATATATCAAAAACTTTAATTGTAACAATTTTAAAATCTGCTACTTTTTTGCTTTGGATAATTTGTGAATTTTCTAAAACTCTTGCAAACTCTCTTGCTTGAAAGTTAATCTCATCAAATCCACTCTTTTTAGAATCAATCTCATCTAAAACTGTTTCAGGAAGAACTATTAAATTTTTATTTTCATCACTTAATTTGAAGATATTTTTTGCATCTTCAAGTAAAATATTAGTATCTAGGGTATAAACTTTTTCAAATATCATGATTCATCTTTTGGTTTTTGTCTTAATACTTTATAGATAATAAAAGCGCCAAAGAGTAGTGTAATAAGAGTAAATAGTAAAGAAAAAGTTTTTACTACTACATATCCTACTATTAAAATAGAAAGTACAGTTGGCACTTCATTATATGCTCTAAAGAAATTACCACTTTTTGGATATATACCTTTTTCTAATCTTTTTCTAAAATACTCCATTGAAAAAGAGTATGCTACTAAAAGTCCAGCAAAAAACAGCTTCGCAAAAAGCCATGGATCATTAAAATCAAGCATCTCTGGTCTTAAATATATCATAAGTAGACCACTTATTACTGTAGCCCACATAGCAGGAAGACCAATATACTTGTACATTTTATACTCTTGGATTTTTACAACTTCAACAAAGTCTGGTTTATTTTTATGTTCTGTATGATATACATACAATCTTGGCTGATAAAAAAGCATTGCCATCCATGACATCATTGCCATAATATGAAATATTACTATCCATAAATAGTACTGCATTAAAAAATCCATTAATTCATTCCTTTTATTTTTTTTAGCCATTCATTTAAAGTTTTTTCATATGCAATATTACTTGAACTATAATAGTTTACTGGCTCATTTAAATACTCTTGTTCTACCCATCCACCAAAATCATGGGGATATTTGTATCCTTTATGAAAAGAGTCAATGTGTTTTGGTATTTCTAAAATTCTACCATCTTTTATATCAGCCAATGCTTTATTAATAGCATTGTAAGCACTATTTGATTTTGGACAAGATGCTAAATAAATAGCACACTGTCCTAATATTATTCTAGCTTCTGGATATCCTATTTTATTGCAAGCTTGCATTGTACTTACTGCAAGATTTAAAGCATTTGGATTTGCATTTCCTATATCTTCACTTGCAAAGATAACCATTCTTCGAGTTATAAAGTCAACACTTTCACCACCATTTATTAATCTTCCTAAGTAATAAAGTGCTGCATCTACATCTGAACCTCGTAATGACTTTATCATAGCACTTGCAAGGTCATAATGACTATTGCTTGAACTAACTCCATCACCAATTACATTTGAGCGTAACTCTTTTAAAGTTTCAAAGCTTATGTTATTTTCTATTTTAGAGGCAAAATTAAGCAAATTAAGCATTGCCCTTGCATCACCACTACTTGAAGCGATTAAATACTCTCTAGCCTCTTTACTTAGCGTTATATCACTACTATTTAATGCTGTTTGAATTATTCCATCTAATTCAATATTTGTTAAGGGTTTAAACTCATATAAAAAAGATCTAGAACGAATAGCAGAGGTTAGGGTGAAAAACGGATTTTCTGTACTTGCACCAATAATTATAGCTTGATAACTCTCCATTATTGGTAGTAATACTTCTTGTTGATTTTTTGATAATCTATGTACTTCATCTATAAATACAATAGGTTTAATTAGTGAATTTTTATATTTATCAAAAACTTTTCTTAATTCATCTATTTTTATTGTAGTTGCATTAAAGTAGTAGTAATCACTATTAATGTGTTTTGCAATTATTTTTGCAAGGGTAGTTTTTCCAGTTCCTGGCTTCCCATAAAAAAATAGGTGAGGAATCTCTTTTTTTATCAAAAGCTTATATAAGGCTTTGTCTTTGCCAATAATGTGAGATTGACCAACAAAGCTTTCTAAGGTTGTTGGTCTTAATTGGTTGGATAAATCAATCATCATCGCTATTTAAATATTTTCTTAAGTTTCTATACTCTTCTTTATTTAAGTATCTGCTTTTTCCTGTTGGCAAGTTATTCAATGAAATACCGCCAAACTCTAATCTTTTTAAATCCATAACATTTAGTCCAAAGTGTCCAAAGAATCTTCTTAATTCTCTATTTTTCCCCTCACTAATTGCTACTTTTAATTTTGAAAAATTATTGTTTGCAGAAAGGATTTGATATGCAACAAAAGGTGCGAAAGTCATAGATTTTATTTTTGATTTTTCGTGAGCACCTTCACTTGCATCATCTAACTCTAAACCTTCCAACATTGCTTTTTCTACTTTATGGTCAACTTCACCATCAACTTTAAGTTTATAAATTCTTTCTAAATTTGAATGCATTAATTTATTTACTACATCTACACTATCAGAAAGTAAAATTACACCCTCACTAGCATAGTCTAATCTTCCAATTGGTAAAAAGTGTTTATATTTTTTACCTAATGTATCATAAATAGTTTTTCTTCCTTGAGGATCACTTTTTGTTACTAGTTCACCTTTTGGTTTATTATAAACTATAACTGTGTACATTCTATTTTTATCAGCTTTAATAACTTTTTTATCAATTTTTACAAGATTATTTTCTGATACTTTAGTTGCAAGATTTGTTACAACTTTGCCATCAATTGATACTCTTCCTTCTTCAATAATTTTATCTGCTTCTCTTCTTGAGTATGTACTATTGTGAGAAAGAAACTTATTTAATCTTACTAAATCTTCACTCTGTTTTGTGATATTTTTTTCTTTAGCCATGGTTTTCCTTATTTTATGCCTGCTTCAATTAAATCATGAATATGTAAAACTCCAACTAGCTTTTCTTCATCATCAACAACTATTAGAAGTTGTATCTTATAATCTTCTATAATTTGTAAAGCATCACTTGCTAAAATATTTTTATCATTTATAACTTTTGGGTTCATTGTTGCAACTTTTTCTATTGCACAATCAATTGAGAAATCTTTATTCATAAGAGCTCTTCTTAAATCTCCATCACTAAGAAGTGCTATTACTTTTTCATTTTCATCAATTATAATTACACTTCCGATTCTTCCCTCACTCATAGTTACAATTGCATCTTTTAGTTTTGTTTCACGTGAAACTACAGGTAAAGTATCTTTTCTTAATAAGTCATCAACTTTTATAAAAAGTTTTTTACCTAAACTTCCACCAGGATGAAATGAAGCAAAATCTTCTTTTTTAAAATCTCTTTTTTTCATAAGACATACTGCTAAAACATCTCCCATTGCCATTGTTAATGTTGTAGAAGAGGTTGGGGCTGTGTCTAAAGGACAGGCTTCTTTTGTAACATTTATATTTAAAAAGAAGTCTGCATATTTTCCAAGTGTTGAGTTTTTATTTTTTGCCATTGCAATTAAAGGAATGTCAAATCTTTTTAAATGGGGAAGAATTTGAATTAATTCTTCACTCTCTCCACTATAAGAAATCCCTAAAACAATATCATCTTTTCCTATCATTCCTAAATCGCCATGCATTGCTTCTGTTGGATGCAGGAAAAATGAACTAGTTCCAGTACTAGCTAGTGTTGCTGCTATTTTACTTCCCACTAATCCAGATTTACCTACACCTGTTACTATTAACTTTCCTTTTGAATTTACAATCAAATCAACTAATTTCTCAAAATCAAAATCAAGATTTTTTGCAGCTAATTCTAACTCTTTTGCTTCTGTTAATAGTACTTCTTTTGCAAGCTCTTTATAATTCATCTTTTATCCTTACTGAACGATTAATGTAGGTACAATCATTGGATATTTTTTATATTTTCTAAAACAATGTTTTCTTACTACTTTTCTAATTTCGTCTTCTAAAATTTTATTATTTTTAAATATTCCTGGTTTTGCATTTTTAAGAGCAATTAATAAAATATCTTCTATCTCTTTTGCAAAAAATCTATCTTGTTTATTTGGAACCAAACCAAATGAAGTAACTCTAGGTTTTTGAGCTAATGTTCTATCATCTTCATTTACTTGTGCAACAATCATAACCACACCTTCATTTGCCATTGTTTGTCTATCAATTACAATATCATCTGCGATTTTATTATTTAACTGATTGTCAATATAGACTTTACCAGTTTTTACAGTTTTTACTTTTTTAAGATATTTTGGAGTAACTTCAACTTGTTCCCCATCACTCATAATATATAAGTTTCTTTCTAAAACTCCACACTCTACACCAGTTTCACCATGTTTTAATGCATGGTTATACTCACCATGAACAGGCATGAAGAATTTTGGTTTAATAAGTCTTAACATAAGTTTTTGTTCTTCTTGTGCAGCATGTCCAGAAACATGAATATCACTAAAATCTTTATATGCAACTTTTGCTCCAGCTTTTAATAAATGATTCATAATACCTGATACACTAGCTTCATTTCCAGGAATAGCTTTTGCAGATAAAATAACTTGATCTGTAGGCTTTATTTTAATGTGTCTGTGTTCATGAATAGACATTCTATAAAGTGCACTCATTGGTTCACCTTGACTTCCTGTTGTTACAATAAGAACTTCATTATCATTGTACTTATTAACTTCATGTGGATCAATAAAAGCTTCTTTAGGAAATTTTATATAACCTAATGTCATTGCTAAATCAAGATTTTTCTCCATTGATCTTCCAATAATACAAATCTTTCTATTATGCTTAATTCCTCTATCAATTGCTTGAGATATTCTATGAACATTTGATGAGAATGTTGACATAATAACTCTACCTTTAGCAGTTGCGAAAATTCTATCAAATGTAGGACCAACAGTTTTTTCAGATTTAGTAAAACCAGGAGAGTGTGAATTTGTTGAATCACTAGTAAGAAGTAAAACTCCTTGTTCCCCATAATGTGCTAATCTATGTAAGTCCGTTGGATATCCATCAATTGGTGTATGGTCAATTTTAAAATCACCTGTATGAATAATAGTTCCAGCTTCTGTTTTTACAGCAATTGATGATGAATCAATAATTGAGTGAGTAATATGCATCCATTCAACTTCAAATTCACCAATTTTTATTGGAGTTCTTTTTTGTATTGCTCTAAAGAATTTTCTATGTTCTCTCATTTTATGTTCATCAAATTTTGAACCAATCATCTCTAATGGCAATGATGTTCCATAAACAGGAAATTGCATCTCTTTAAATAAATATGGCATTGCACCAATATGATCTTCATGACCATGAGTAATTACTATTCCTGCGATTTTATTTTTGATTTCTCTAATATAAGTAAAATCTGGAATCAAAATATCAACTCCGTGCATATCATCATCAGGGAAACTCATACCAACATCAACAATAATTGCACAGTTTTCAGTTTCAATAACCATCATATTTCCACCAATTTCACCTAATCCACCAAGTGGAGTTATTCTTACTTTGGCATTTGTATTTAGATTTAATTTATAGTGTGGATTTAATCTATCTCTATGAATTTTTTCATTGATTAAGTGTGCTTTCTTAAGATCACTTATCCAACCATCACCTTTTTGAAATTTTGGTCTTGGTTTTCTTTTTCTTTGGTTATTGTTATTTATATTTTTTTTGTTGTCTTCTTCTGTAGAAGTACTAGCTTTTTCTGTACTGTTTTTTGTAGTTGTTGAAGTAGGTTTATTATTACTTCTTGGCCTTGTATTCGTTGAACTTTTTTGTTGTTGCTTAGGATTATGCTGTTCTACTTTATCCTCTTGAACTTTTTTCTCTTCCATTTTTAACCTTTGTATACATTTGGCTATACAAAGATGCGCTAACTTCATGAGGTCTTTTATTATCACTTATATCAAGTTCATTAAAGATTTGAGAAAGTTCTGACTTTTCTACAACAGTGGATAAGTTTTTTGAAAGTTTTTTTCTTGGCTGTGAAAAACAGGCTTTTAAAAACTTTTTAAAATCACTATTTAAAGAACTAGTCATGTTCTTTTTCAAATATAAAATCGAAGAAACAACCTTTGGAGCAGGGTTGAATGAATCTGGTGATACATCAAAAAGTATCTTCGAATCTTTTGTTAACAATTGTGAAATAATACCTAAAGAAGAGTACTCTTTTTCATTTACTTGTGCAGTAAATTTTACTGCTACTTCTTTTTGTATCATTACTATTATATGCTCACAATTAGTATCTTCTAACGCTCTTAATATAATGTTTGTTGCGATATAGTAGGGTAAATTTGCTATTAAGTCATATTTACCCTCATGTAACGTCTTTTGGCTCTCCCAAGTTTTTAGTACATCTGTATGTACTAAATCTAGCTTGTTACTATCTATTTCGTCTTTAAATTTAGACCTTAAAACACCAATTAAATCAGTGTCTACTTCATAAGCAGTCATATCTTTGTACTTGACTAATTTTTCTGTCAAATCACCTAAGCCAGGCCCAATCTCAACAATGTGATTTTCATTGTTGGGCATCGCTTGGATGATTCCGTTTAAAACAGCTTTATCGATTAAAAAGTTTTGTCCGTATTTTTTTTTAGCTTTAATATTTTCCATAAGCAGATATTATATCTAATTTTAACTTACAATTAGATAATATTTTTCACTATTAAAATTAAGGAAAGAATAATTGAGTAATTTTGCAAAAAGAATTATACCTTGTTTAGATGTAAAAGATGGAAGAGTTGTAAAAGGCGTAAATTTTGTTGGACTAAAAGATGCTGGTGATCCTGTAGAAGTTGCTAAACGATATAATAATGAAGGAGCAGATGAGATAACTTTCCTTGATATAACTGCAAGTCATGAGAATAGAGACACAATTGTTGATATTGTAAAAGATGTTGCAAAAGAGGTTTTTATTCCATTAACAGTTGGTGGAGGTATAAGAAAACTTGAAGATATATATAAACTACTAAATGTAGGTTGTGATAAAGTATCAATTAATTCATCAGCTGTTAATAATCCAGATTTCATAAATGAAAGTGCAAAAAGATTTGGTACACAATGTATTGTTGTAGCTATTGATGTGAAAAAGGTTCAGGATGGTTCATATCGTGTTTTTGTAAAAGGTGGAAGAGAAGATACAGGACTTGATGCAGTAAAGTGGGCTAAAGAGGTCTATAGTAGAGGTGCTGGAGAGATACTTCTAACATCAATGGATACAGATGGTGCTAAAACTGGATTTGAACTTAATATTACTCAACAAATTTCATCTGTAGTTGATATTCCAGTTATTGCAAGTGGTGGTGCTGGAACAATGGAGCATATTAAAGATGCTTTTAATTGTGGTGCAAGTGCTGCTTTAGCTGCATCTATATTTCATTATAAAGAGATAGATATCATGGATTTAAAACACTACTTAAAAGAGAATAACATTCCCGTAAGGATATAAAATGAATAGATTTCTAAAATGTGCAGTATTATCTTCTGTACTTCCGTTATCGCTTTTGTCATATGAAATTGACTTTTCAAAAACTTTTACAAAAAAATTAATACCTGATATTTTAAATTCAGATATTAAGTTAGTTGTAGAGTTAGATAGTGAAAAAAAAGTTTCTTCAAAACTTGAAAAGTTTAACAACTACATCAAAGATATGAATTATGTAGAAAAAAACCTTGGTACTTTTAACATAAGACCTAGATATAAATATAAAAGTAATACTCCACATATAGATGGGTATATTGGAGAGATAAAATATGGTATTGAATCAAATGATCCAAAAAAGATTAGTAAGTTTATCAATGGCTTAATTGATTTAAAAAACCATAGAGATACTTCTATAATTGTTTCAAACTTATCATGGAAGGTTAAAGATACTTCAGCAAATATTGCCATTGATCTTTTAAGATATGAATCAATAACTTGGATAGAGAAGTATGCAAAAAATTTATCTACTGATTTGAAAAAAAAATGTGAAGTAAAAAATATAAATATACACTCTTTGCAAAACTCTTATTATAGAGGAAGTGAAGTAATGTATAGTGCTAAATCATCTGATACTTCAATTTCTGTGCCACAACAAACAGCGAAGAATATAAAAATGAGTGTTAATTACAAATTGGAGTGCAAATGATTATTTGTGCAGGTAGAAATGAAACTTTTAAGTTCGCTGAGCCAATGGGTGTAGGATTAATAGAAATGTCAATCAACCTAACAAGAAAATGCCTTTTTGACAAACCAGATTTTATACTTTTTGTTGGAAGTGCAGGTTCTTATGGAGAGCACAATATTTTTGATATAATTGAGTCAAAAAGAGCAGCAAATATTGAGCTATCTTTTTTACAAAACAATTCATATACTCCACTTGATAATGTACTAGAATCTGAAAATAAATTTGTTAGAAATGATACAATTGTAAATAGTTCAAACTATATCTCTTCAAATTTTTCTTTAAGTAAAAAGTTTAATGCTTACGGTATTGGAGTTGAAAATATGGAATTTTTTGCAGTATTGCAAGTTGCAAAAGAGTTTGAAATTCCTGTAGGTGGAATATTTGTAGTTACAAATTATACTAATGAAACTGCCCATGAAGATTTTCTAAAAAATCATAAAGAGGCTATGTCTAAACTTACTAATTCATTAATTGAAAAAAATATTATAAAATAATCGTAGTAAAATAACTACGATTATTTTAAATTCTTAACTACATGATTACAAAGCATTACACCTTTAAAATTTAAAAAACTAACTATTTGCTTTTTCATTACGATGTTTCATGTGAAACATATTTAGCAATTTATGTAAACTTTTTAAAAATTTTATTAAACTAAAAGATTTTCAATTATAGAAAATTTATATATTTTATATAACTATGTTTATTAAAACTTTATTATATTAATACTATTTTATAGCTGTTTTATTAATAGACTTTATTTTTTCTTTATCATTTTAATAAATACTTTATTAAAGAAAAAACTCTATTTCATTTCAGTGTTTCACGTGAAACAATTATTAAACTTTACAACATATATATTAAATATTATAGTAAAAAATTTATTTTATTAAAAGCAGAAATAGAGTAGAAAAAGAGTATACTTACGCTTTAGAATAGATGTAAATGAAAGGTAATAATGCAATCAATATATGACTTTACATTAGATGAGTTGAAAGAAGAATTAAAACCTTCTTTTAGGGCAAAACAAGTTTATAATTGGATATATAAAAAATATGCTTCATCATATGATGAAATGAAAAATATACCAAATGATTTAAAAGAACAATTAAAAGAAAATTATGCTTTAGATATTATGAAAATAGTAAAAAAAGAGCAGAGTTTAGATGGAAGTATAAAATATCTTTTTCAACTACATGATGGCTTAACAGTTGAGGCTGTTTTACTTTTAATGAAAAAGAAAAAAATTAATGAAGATGGCAAGATAGAAAGAAGTGAGAAATATACTGTTTGCATCTCTTCACAAGTTGGATGCAAAGTAGGGTGTACATTTTGCCTAACAGCAAAAGGTGGTTTCGTAAGAAATTTAACAGTTGGAGAGTATATTGCACAAATTGTAAATATCAAAAGAGATAACAATATAGCTGAAAATAAATCACTTAATATTGTTTATATGGGTATGGGTGAACCACTTGATAATTATAAGAATTTTGTAAAAGCAGTTAAAGTTTTTAGTGAACTTGATGGACTTGCAATAAGTAGAAGAAGACAAACAGTTTCTACATCTGGAATAAGTAGTAAAATAGAAAAGTTAGGTAAAGAAGATTTAGGAATTCAACTTGCTATTTCTTTACATGCAGTTGATGATAAATTAAGAAGTGAATTAATTCCTATGAACAAAGCATACAATATAGAAAGTATTATAAATGCTGTTAGAAACTTTCCAGTTGATGCAAGAAAAAAAGTAATGTTTGAATATCTTGTAATTAAAGATAAAAATGATGATATAAAATCTGCTGATAAACTATTGAAATTACTAAATGGTATCAAAGCAAAAGTAAATTTAATCTATTTTAATCCATATCCAGGTACACCATATCAAAGACCAGAAAGTAAAGATATGGTAAAATTCCAAGAATATTTAATAAATAAAGGATTGCTTTGCACTATTAGAGAATCAAAAGGTCTTGATATCTCAGCAGCATGTGGTCAATTAAAAGAAAAGGAATCAAATGGAAATTCTTGATATTGTAATGATAGTATTTATATGTATAGTTGCAATAGTCTCAGCAATTGGATTTTTTAGAAGTTATAAAAATAAGGATGGAAAATAATGGCAATTACAAGATTTGCTCCAAGCCCAACAGGATATCTACATATTGGTGGATTAAGAACGGCTTTATATAACTATTTATGGGCAAGAAAAACAAATGGTGAATTTAGATTACGAATAGAAGATACAGACACTCAAAGAAATAATGATGATGCTATGAAAGCAATACTTGAAGCTTTTGAGTGGGTTGGTTTAAGTTATGATGGAGAAGTAGAGTATCAATCAAAAAGAATGGATATTTATAAAAAATATATTCAACAACTTTTAGATGAAGGAAAAGCTTACTATTGTTATATGAGTAAAGATGAGCTTGAAGCTTTAAGAGAAAAGCAAATGGCAAATAAACAGACTCCAAGATATGATGGAAGATACAGAGACTTTACAGGAACACCTCCAAGTGGTATTGAGCCAGTAGTAAGAATAAAAGCTCCACTTGAGGGAAAAATCACTTTTGTAGATGGCGTAAAGTCAATCATGAATATAAACTGCAATGAAGTAGATGATTTTATTATTGCAAGAAGCAATGGCAATCCAACTTATAATTTTGTTGTTGCAATTGATGATGCACTAATGGGTATGACTGATGTAATTAGAGGAGATGACCATTTAACTAATACTGCAAAACAGATTATTATTTATGAAGCTTTAGGTTTTGATATTCCTAAATTTTTCCATGTTCCTATGATTAATAATCCACAAGGGAAAAAACTTTCTAAAAGAGATGGTGCTATGGATGTAATGGAATATAAAAGACAAGGATATTTACCAGAAGCATTATTAAACTTTTTAGTAAGACTTGGATGGTCTAATAAAGACCAAGAAATATTCTCAATGGAAGAGATGCTTGAGCTATTTGATCCTTCAAATATAAATAAGTCTGCATCATCTTATAATCAAGAAAAACTTCTATGGCTAAATTCACACTATATAAAAAATATATCAAATGATAGATTAGCAAAAGAGTTAGAGTTTTTTGATTGTCACTTACAAGGACATGATAAAAAAGAGATGATTTTAGATTTATCAAAAGAGAGAGCACAAACATTAGTAGAATTAAAAAATGCAATAGATATTATAATAAATAGACCAAGTCAATATGAAGAAAAAGGTGTAAAAAAATTCATAAAAGAAGATACTTCAAAGTTTATGGATGCATACTTAAAAACTTTAGAAGAGAAAAAAGACTCACTACATTTAGCTTGTGATTATGAAGATATTACTAAACCTTTTATAAAAGAGTTTGAGCTAAAATTTCCACAACTATTCCAACCAATTAGAATAGCACTTACAGGTGGAACACAAGCACCTTCTGTTTATGATATCATGGCAATACTTGGATATGATGAAGTAAATTTAAGAATTAGAACAGCACTAGATAAAAACTTTAATAAAGAAGCTTAATAAAGAAAGAATAAAGAGTTTATTTTATAACTCTTTACTCTTTTTATGCTTTTCTCCCCAAAAATATAACTGTTTTAAAATTGGTTTTAAACTCTTACCATATTCACTTAATGAGTACTCAACTTTTGGAGGTACTTGGGGATAAACAACTCTAGTAATAATACCATCTAACTCTAGCTCTTTTAATTTTTGGGATAACATTTTTTGTGTAATTTTTGGCATTTGTCTTTGCAATTCATTAAATCTTTTTGTATCTCTTCTTAAATACCAAAGTATCAAAATCTTCCATTTTCCATCTATTACATCCAATGCTATTTCAACTGGACACTTCTCATCTTCTTTATCAATTATTAAATCAATATCTTTACTCATAAAACCCTCATTAGTATCTTTTTTGAAACTATATATCTTTTGTGTAAGCTCTTGTGCTTCTTATTTATTTTAGCTAAACTTTTTTAAACTATTAAAAAAAAGGAAAATTAATGAGAGCATTTGTAGTAGAAAAAATAGAAGATAAAAAGTTTATTAGTTCTGTAAAAGATATTGATATTCCAAAAATAGAAAAAGATGAAGTATTAGTAAAAGCCTCTTACTCTTCTTTAAACTTCAAAGATGCATTAAGCTCTATTGGAAATAAAGGAGTTACAAAAGTTTTTCCTCATGTAACTGGTATTGATGTGTCAGGTGAAGTTGTAGAATCAAATAATTCAAATTTTAAAAAAGGTGATAAAGTAGTTGCCACTGGATATGATTTAGGTATGAATACAGATGGAGGACATCAAGAGTATGTAAAAATACCAGCTTCATGGCTTATTAAAATTCCTAAAGGACTTGATGAAAAAGAGATTATGATATATGGAACTGCTGGATTAACAGCAGCACTTAGTATAAACGAACTACAAGAAAACTCAATAAATAGTGGTAAAGTATTAGTTACAGGTGCAACAGGTGGAGTTGGAAGTATTGCTGTAGTAATCTTAGCAAAACTTGGATATGAAGTAGTTACAATAACAGGTAAAAAAGATAAAATAGAGTATTTAAAATCTTTAGGAGCTAATGAAGTAATATTAAGAGAAGATTTTGATATTTCAAATAAAAAACCAATGTTAAGTGAAGTTTATGATGCAGTAGTTGATACAGTAGGAGGGGAATATCTAGCCCATGCATTAAAACAGATAAAACATAGTGGAGTTGCAACTTGTTGTGGATTAACATCTTCACATGAGTTAAATACAAATGTATTCCCTTTTATTTTAAGAGGAGTAAGACTTATAGGAATTGATTCAGTTGAAATTCCATTAGAGAAAAAAGAAAAAATCTGGGGAAAAATAGCAAAAGAGTATAAAAATTCTAATTTAGAAAAACTTACAAGCCAAATTACTCTAGATGAAATTAAAGATGCATATGAGAAAATATTAACTTCAAAAGCTACTGGAAGATATCTAGTAAAAATAGATTAAACTTAAAAGTTTAATCTATTACACAATTTGCATCTTCATCAAATCTTAATCCAATTTCATTATCAACAGCATACTCTTTACCCCAATCATGCAGATCATACAAAATTGGAATTAATTTCTCACCAGCTTTTGTTAATTTATATTCAACTTTAGGAGGTACTTGAGGATAAACAATTCTTTGAACAATTCCTACTTCTTCTAATTCTCTTAATTGCTGTGTTAGCATTTTTTGAGAAATATTTGGAATTAATCTTTTTAATTCTCCATTTCTTTTAACATCTTTTTTTAAAGCCCAAAGAACCATACCTTTCCATTTTCCACCAATTATATCAGTTGCCAATTGAAAAAAACAGTTATATTTTTTGTTGTTAGATTCCATAAAAAGCCTTTATAGTTTTTATAAGTTTACTAATATTAGCTTTAATAGTTACTTAAAGGTTACTATGAAACTAAAAAGTACATACTTGACAAAAAGTATCTAAACAGATAAAATTTCGCCAAATTAATAAATAAAAATAATAAGGAAAATAATATGGGAAAATATATTGAATTAACACAAGAGAACTTTGAAAGTACAGTAGCAAATGGTGTATCATTAGTAGATTTTTGGGCTCCATGGTGTGGACCTTGTAGAATGCTAGCACCAGTAATTGAAGAGTTAGGTGAAGAGTTTGATGGAAAAGCAAATATTTGTAAAGTAAACACTGATGAGCAACAAGACTTAGCAGTTAAATATGGAATT